>NZ_CP136759.1:2722500-2800000 GCF_032931615.1 Palleronia sp. LCG004 | reverse complement strand
AGCTTGCTCCAGTCGGTGGGGCCGTGGCGCATCAGGAACACCACGTCATCCCGCTGGAACATGTCTGCGAAATTCTGGATCGGCTCGAATCGCAACGTGTTGCCGATATCCGAGATCCGAAGGTCTTCACCTTCGAGAGGCATCGCCATCTCCCCGACGAACGGAGTGACGGAACGGATCATCTCGGGTGTAGGGTCGGCGAGCGCGGTCACGGGCCCGAATGCTGCAACCAGCGAAAGCGCGGCAATGGTGTTCTTGGCGAACATTGGAAAATCCTTTTCAAGGCCGCGTTCTGAGCGCGCGGCATTGGCACAAAGGCGACGAGAAGATCGATGGAAGAGGCCGAATCGGATCATTCGGTCCGAACGCCGGTCCCATGGTCGGTCGAAAACCTTACAATCAGGTAAGCGTGAGAGGCCGCGCACCAAATCACATCGTCGCGCGCGATCACCCACCTTCTTGATCCGCCGGTCAGAACAGTTGGCGAAGCCCCGGCGGACCGCTCCTAGACACGCAATGGACCGCCTGAGAGTTCCCCGAGAATCGCAATAGATCGTGACTGGATCCGCCAGGGGAGGTACCGCGTGGCTATATCCACCGGTCAATCAGCATCGCACCTTCGAACGGCGTGGCAGATTCACAGCCTATTCTCCCCAACCGCGCGACATTGAGAGGCATCACAGGTTGGGCCGTCTGGTATCGACAAAACAGGAAGGAATACGACCCTCTACATGACGCATTCGCAATGATGGCCGCCGCCGCGCTTGCGATACTTTCGATGGTGCAAGACCACCGGATGAAAGTAAGGGAAAACTGCCCAAAACGCCCAAGGAATCTCAACGTTCGTATCGACCGTCAAAGCGGGTGGGCTGGCCGAGATTCTTTAAGGCGACAGGCCCTGACGGTCTCAGGCCCAACCGCCAAAGCTTTCGCCGCCCTTCCCAACGGCGAACTCGAACGCCTGATGATGAGAAGACTACTGAATTGCGTGACGACATCGTCACCTCCCCGCTAACGCACGAAGTGATGGCAGCGGATACGACGAAGAACATGGGAGCAGGAGACATTCTGCCTTGAGGGTTGAGGGATGAGGGGTCGTCATCATGGCCCAGCTGAACGTTAGCTATGACTGTGCATCCGTAACCGGTACCGGCATCTGGACAAGCAACGCTGTGGTTCAATTGATTTTCAGCACGCTCTTGCCGCCCGCAGGTATGTAAGCGAGTTCGGCACGCAGGAAGAACGGGAGGCGTGCATTACAGCGCGCCCCTTTTTTCGAGGCGAGCCCCCGGATGCGATCTCGACCTCGAACGGTGCATGTGGTCAGGATGGCCCGTCCTTCACCCTTCGGAGCGCCAAGATGCTGATCGCGACAGCCATTCTCGCCTATCTCCTTGGATCCGTGCCCTTCGGCATCGTCTTCACGCGGATCTTCGGCCTGGGGGATCTGCGCAAGATCGGTTCCGGCAATATAGGGGCGACGAACGTGTTGCGGACCGGCAGCAAACCAGCAGCGATCCTTACGCTTGTTTCCGATGTCGGCAAGGGAGCCTTCGCCGTCGTCCTGGCGCGCCTCCTCGTCGGGCCGGAAGCGGCCGAAATCGCTGGCTTCGCGGCCTTCCTCGGGCATTGCTATCCCGTCTACCTTGGTTTTCGGGGCGGCAAGGGGGTTGCGACCTTTCTTGGTACGACTCTGGCTCTCGTCTGGCCTGTCGGGCTTGCCATCTGCGCGACGTGGCTGGCCGTGGCGGCGATCACGCGAATCTCCTCGCTCGCGGCACTGGTCGCGGCGGCGTCGAGCCCGCTCTACGCGATCTTCTTCGGCCTCGATGCGTTCGCCGTCGGTCTCGGCGGAATGGCCCTGCTGATCTTCCTGCGCCATCGAGAGAACATCGCACGGCTCATGAACGGAAGCGAACCGAGGATCGGCCGCAAACCGTGATGGACTTTCTGCAGGCCTTCGACGCCCTTCCCCAAGGCGCGTTCGACGGGTGGGCGGATGACCGGAAATACAACGTGGTGAAGTCGCGTCACTCCGGCGGTCGAAGCGAGAAGCTCTTCGCGCGCGAGGCTGGCGGACGCGATCACGTCAGCCTCAATCTCTATCGCCTGTCGGATGGGTCGGTACGACTGTTTCCCTGCGAAATGCCGCGCGAAAAGGTCGTCCGGTTCGTCCTCGACCTCAAGGTCGGGGCGTAGCAAGGCCCCGACCGCGATCGGCCGGAGCCCCATTGCATCAGCAAGGAGCGGTATAGACCTGCCCGCTGGGATACTGGTAGCGGCACTGACCGGGCTGGCGTGCCTGACCGAGGTAGTTGCCAGCTGCGGCACCCGCGGCACCGCCGAGCAGCGCGCCCGTCACGCGATCGTCGTCGCCCGAAACCGCGGCACCCGCGGCTGCACCGAGCGCGGCACCGGTCAGAGCGCCCTGATTGGGATTGCTCGCCGTCGACTGGCATCCTGCCATCAGACCGATGAGCGGCAGCGCAATAAGGATTTTCTTCATTGGGATCTCCAGAGCGTGGGGTTGGTCCGCACTCCGCGGAAGCTAGCGGCAGCCACCCTACTCAGCAAGCCCAGGCTAAATTTTTCGCGATTTCCCGCCGCTTGCCGACCGCCCCCTAGTAGGAATGCGAGGCAAAAACCCGCGTGACGTCGCCCTGCCATTCGCCGTGATAGAGCTCCAGGAGTTCGTCGGACGGGATGCGATCGGCCTCCACGCTCTCCTTCAACGCGTTGAGGAAATGCGTCTCGTCCGGGATCAGACCACCAGCACCCGGGCGCGCCCGCGCGCGCAACCCCCTCTCGGCGATGTTGAGCGTTTCGCGCGCTACGTCGCGCATCGATATACGGCCCACCTTCGCCTGGAGCCCGTCGACCGAGGCCGCGACCCTCAGCGCCTCGCGCTCCTCGGCGGTCCAGTCCTTGCAGAGGTCCCACGCCGCATCGAGCGCGCCCTGATCGTACAGGAGACCGACCCAGAACGCCGGCAGCGCGCAGAGCCTGCGCCAAGGGCCGCCGTCGGCACCCCGCATCTCCAGGAACCGCTTGACCCGCGCCTCGGGGAAGATCGTCGTGAGGTGATCGGCCCAGTCGGACAGCGTGGGCCGCTCGCCCGGCAGAGCCGGCAGCTCGCCCTTCAGGAAGTCCCGGAACGACTGGCCCAGCGCATCGACATAACGCCCGTCGCGGTAAACGAAGTACATCGGCACATCGAGCGCGTATTCCGTCCAGGCCTCGAAGCCGAAGCCGTCCTCGAACACGAAAGGCAGCATGCCCGTCCGGTCCGCGTCCAGATCGCGCCAGATGCGCGACCGCCAGGACTTGTGGCCGTTCGGCTTGCCTTCGAGGAACGGCGAATTGGCGAAGAGCGCGGTCGCAACAGGCTGCAGAGCCAGGCCAACCCGCAGCTTCTGCACCATGTCGGCCTCGGAGGAGAAATCGAGATTGACCTGCACCGTGCAGGTCCGTCGCATCATCTGGAGCCCCAAGCTGCCGACCTTGCGCATGTAGCCGTCCATGAGCTTGTAGCGCCCCTTCGGCATCAACGGCATGTCGTCATGCGTCCAGTGTGGCGCGGCCCCCAGCCCGATGAAGCCCACGCCGATATCGTCGGCCACCGCCTTCACCTGCGCCAGATGGTCGTTCACCTCGTCGCAGGTACCGTGGATCGTCTCGAGCGGCGCGCCCGACAATTCGAGCTGACCGCCCGGCTCGAGGCTGATATTCGCCCCGTCCTTCTCGAGCCCGATAAGCTTGCCGTCCTCGCTCACGGGGTGCCAGCCGAACCGGTCCCTGAGACCCGACAGCATCGTGTGGATCGATCGCTCGCCGTCATAGGGCAGCGGCTTCAGCGTGTCCTTGCAATAGCCGAACTTCTCGTGCTCGGTCCCGATCCGCCAATCCTCGCGCGGCTTGCAACCATCCGCGAGATATTGCGCGAGCTGCTCGTGACGCTCGATCGGGCCGCCGCCGGATTGGGGGATGGACATGGGCTGCGGGCCTCCAGACGTCTCTCGTTCCGGTCGGGCTTGGCCCGGCGGATCGGCGAAGTCAATGCGACAGACGCGGATTGCCCGTGCCAGAACGCTCCCAAACAAGGAAACGGCCGGCTTCGGTCTTCGAGGTTGCCCGGATTGCCGCGGCGTAATCCACCCCCTCGAGCGGGGCGAGCGCGTCGAATATCTTGGCCGCCCCTTCCGCATCGCCCGGGATATGCAGCGCTTGGCCGCTTTCAGGTGTCAGCACCCAGAAGATGTCGGATTGATAGGGTCCGTCGATCGTAGTGTCGACATGGACCCGGATCAGGTCGTCGACCGCCACCGCGCCGCCCCCCTCGGCCGAGAAATAGGCGATCTGCCGCTCCGTCACCTCGACGACGCCCGGACCACCGCCGTCGCCCGGACGACGGGCCCGCGACAGCCCCTCTCGCGCGATGGCCACCCCGCCCAACACGAAGGCCACCCCGACCCAACGCATGATGCCGGGATCGCTCCAAGCCCAGTAGAGACCGAGCGCAGCCGCCGCCGCACCAATCGCAGCCTCGCGCCAGCGCAGGATCGTTTCGAGCGCGCCGGGCCTGAGAAAGCTCACGACCAATCTCCCAGACGCATCTGCCAGAGCGTCAACGCGGCCACCGCAGCCGTGTCCGCGCGCAGGATTCGCGGGCCCAGCGCAACGGGATGCGCGGCCTCCATTGCCGCCAGCCGGCTACGCTCGCTCTCCGAGAAGCCGCCTTCCGGCCCGATCAGGATGGCCCATGGGCCCTTCACCTCCGGCAGCGACGCACCTTGCCCCGCCAATCCTTCGTCGCAGAACATGAGCCGCCGATTTGCCGGCCAGTCGTCCAGCATCCTGTCGAGTCGCGCGATGTCGGCCACTTCGGGCACGAAGGTACCGCCGCATTGCTCGGCCGCCTCGATCGCGTGGGCCTGCAGCCGGTCGCGGCGGACTCGCTCCGAATTGGTGAAGTCGGTCTGGACCGGCACGATCCGCCGCGCGCCCATCTCGGCTGCCTTTTCTACGATGAAATCGGTGCGCGTCCGCTTGATCGGCGCGAAGACCAGCCAGAGATCCGGCGGATCGCGCTGCGGCGCGACCTGGCTCGCGACGCGCAGCACGCCCGCCTTCTTTCGCGCCTCGATCACCTCAGCGTCCCAGGCCCCGCTTCTCCCGTCGAATATCTCGACGATCTCTCCCACGCCCTTTCGCATCACTCCGAAGATGTAATGCGCCTGCGCCGCATCCAGAGGAACGGTTTGCCCCTCTCCCGGCGCGTGATCTACATAGAGACGAATTTTAGAAGGCATGGGGCACGTAGGCTATGGCAAGGTCCGAGGCGAGAGAAGGGCAGGTCGCCGATGCCGTCAAGGGCAACTGGGTCGACAGGCACGCCCCCGAGGCCATCCGTCCTTACCTGCGCCTGTCGCGCGCAGACCGTCCGATCGGCACCTGGCTGCTGCTCCTGCCCTGCTGGTGGGGCCTCGCGCTCGCCTCTGCCGCGTTGGACCGCTTCGGTTGGACGGGGCTCTGGATCGGCCTCGGATGCGCGGTGGGCGCATTCCTCATGCGCGGGGCGGGCTGCACCTGGAACGACATTACCGACCGGCATATCGACGGATCGGTGGCCCGCACGCGCTCGCGCCCCATCCCGTCGGGCCGGGTGACGCCGAAACAGGCGCTTGCATGGGCCGTGGCGCAATCGCTCGTCTCCTTCGCGATCCTGCTGACCTTCAACCTGCCCGCGATCGGCCTCGGGGTTCTGTCCTTGCTGCCGGTGGCGATCTATCCCTTCGCCAAGCGATTCACATGGTGGCCGCAGGTATTTCTCGGCCTCGCCTTCAACTGGGGCGCGCTTCTCGCCTGGACCGCGCAGACGGGATCGCTTGGCTGGCCGGCCGTGATCCTCTATCTCGCAGGGATCTCCTGGACGCTCTTCTACGATACGATCTACGCATTCCAGGACGTCGAGGACGACGCGCTCATCGGCGTCAAATCCACCGCGCGACTCTTTGGGGACCATGCGCGCGGATGGCTCGTGGCTTTCCTCGTCGCCGGTACGCTGTTTCTCGCGCTCGCGGCCTTCCTTGCCCTTTCCGGCGCGACGCTCATCGTCGCGCTTTGCGCGCCGCTGATCTTCGCACTGCATTTGCTGTGGCAGATGGCACGGCTCGATACGAAGGATACGGATCGATGCCTCGCGCTTTTCCGATCCAACCGCGATGCCGGCCTCCTCGTTACGCTGTTTCTTGCCGCCGCGATCCTCGTGTGATTGCGACCGGGTCCGCACCCCCGTAGAACCTCGTTCGACCCGCCCGGACCCGGAGACGACAGCCGATGCGCCTGAAATCCATCCTTCCCCTCGTCACGGCCTTCGCGATCGCCGGAGCGGCGGCGCTCTTCACCGCAACTTTCGCCGCCACCCAGATCGAGGACCGTGCCACCGGCAGCATTCGCGTGGCGCTGGCCGAGGCCGAGATCGACTGGGCGCAGGTCACCGCCGACGGCCTCAGGCTCGAGATGACGGGCACCGCGCCGGACGAGGCCGCGCGTTTCCGCGCCCTCAGCGTCGCGGGCGAGGTCGTCGATTCCTCTCGCATCGCGGACGCGATGGAGGTCGCCCAGACCGACGCGATCGCACCGCCTGATTTCTCGGTCGAGATCCTGCGCCAGCAGGACGAGGTGACGCTGATCGGCCTCATTCCCGCGGAAACGGACCGTCAGGCATTGCTCGACCGCGTGGGCCGCACCGCCTTCAACACGCCGATCGTCGATCTCTTGGAGCAGGCGAGCTACCCCGCACCCGAGGGTTGGAGCCGCGCCGTCGATTTCGGCATCGCCGCGCTTGACGAGCTGCCCTCGGCCAAGATTTCGATCCGCGAGGATGCTGTTGCGATCACCTCCATGGCCGAGAGCGAGCAGGCCCGCGACCGGCTCGAGCGTCGACTCGAAAGCCGCGCGCCAAACGGGATCGAACTCGCGCTCGAGATTTCGGCACCGCGCCCCGTCGTTTCGCCCTATCTTCTGCGGATGAACCGCAATTCCGAGGGAACTCGGTTCCAGGCCTGCACCGCGCCCGACGACGCGGCCGCAGCCGCAATCCTCGCCCAGGCGCATGAGTCGGGCGTGGCGCAAACGGCCACCTGCCGGCTCGGCCTCGGTGTTCCGAGCCCGGAATGGGCCGATGCGGCGACCCGTTCCATCGCCGCGCTCGGTGCGCTCGAAGGGGGGCGGCTCACGCTTTCCGACCTCGCCATCCGACTCGAAGCGGTCGAGGGCCAGGACCCCGACACGTTCGAAAGCGTCGTCTCCGATCTCGAATCGGACCTTCCTGAAGGATTTACGCTGACCGCGATCCTGCCCGACGAAACCGCCGTCGAACCCGAGCTCGGGCCGGCGGAATTCACCGTGACCCGCAGCCCGGAGGGGCAGGTCCAGATGCGCGGGCGTCTGGGATCCGAGCAGTCGCTCGGCGTCGTATCGGCCTTCGCGCAATCGCTCTTCGGGGTCGAACGTATTTCCTCGTCACTCGATATCGCGCCGCAGGTGCCTCAGGGCTGGGCCCCGCGGGTGATGGTTGCGCTCGACAGCCTGTCGCTGTTGACGCACGGCTCCGCCATCGTGAGCGAGCAGGACGTCGCGGTGAGCGGATCGTCGGGCGTAAAGGACGCGAGCGACGAGATTGCACGGATCCTCACCGCCCAGCTCGGCGACGGCGCCCGATTCGAGATCGATGTCAGCTACGACGAGCGTGCCGACCCGACGGCAGGACTTCCGACGCCCGAGGAATGCGTGGAGCGCGTCAACGCGGTCCTGACCGAGCGTCAGATCACCTTCGACCCGGGATCGGCCGTCATAGATGCGGCCTCCCGCGAGAGCGTCGATGCCATCGCCGATATCGTGCGCCAATGCGACGGCGTGCAGATGGAGGTTGGCGGCTTTACCGACAGCCAGGGCCGCGACGAGATGAACCGTGAGCTGAGCCAGGAGCGCGCCGATGCGCTGCTGGCCGCGCTGATGGCGCGCCGCGTCCTGACCTCCGACCTCATCGCCAAGGGCTATGGCGAGGAGAACCCGATCGCCGACAATTCCACCGCCGAGGGTCGCGAGGCCAATCGCCGGCTGGAATTCCGGCTCTTGGGCGGGGACGCGCCCGAGGGCGAGGCCGAGGATGCCCCCGACGGCGAGACGGGTGACGAAGAGGCTTCGGCCGCCGAATGAACCGGACCGAATTCATCATCGCCACGGCCATCATCCTCTTCGTGGCCTTCGCGCTCGGCTGGTTCGCCAACTGGCTCATTCACAGGCTGACCCGGGTGAGCCAAGCCGATCTTGGCGAACTCGACAACATGGCGCGCCTCATGCACCAGGCCGAGGAGGCCCGCGATCAGGCGCTTGCCTACCTGCAGGAACGCGAAAGCGAGATGTCGGACCGGCTTCACGAAGCCGAGGCGGAGCTGCGCGTGACCAGAGAGACCCTCCGCGAGGCACAGGCCGAGAATTCCGAGATGCGTGACTACATCGAGCGCGTCAGCGCGCACGGCTGATCACCAACGGTCGAGCGCATCCTCGTCGGACGCCTTGGCCGCGACCCAGTCGCCGCCATCCACGGTTACTTCCTTCTTCCAAAAGGGCGCACGGGACTTGAGGTAATCCATCAGGAAATCAGCCGCTTCGAAGGCCGCTGCACGGTGGCCCGCCGCGGTCGCAACCATCATGATGGGCTCGCCCGGACGCAACTGTCCGTGACGGTGGAGGACGAGGACGTCGGCAAGTTCCCAGCGTCGCACGGCCTCCTCGGCGATCCCGGCGATCGCACGCTCGGTCATGCCGGGGTAATGTTCGATCTCCATGTGCCTTAGGCCGCCATCGTCGCGCACGATGCCGGTAAAGCTTACCACCGCGCCCACGTCACGGCGTCCGGCGGCGAAATCGTCGAGAAGCGCACCCGCCGCGAAAGGCGCGGATTGCACGCGGATATCCATCAGCCGCCCGTCATCGGCGGGAAGAACGCAACCTCGCGCGCGCCGGAAAGACTTGCATCGAAATCCATGAGCTCCTGATCGACGGCGACCCGCAACGCCGAAAGATCGGCGAAAGCCGCAGCGTAGCGTTCCTCGCGCGCGCGGAGCTGATCGACCAGATCCGCGACGCTCGAGGCATCGGTCTCGACGCGTTCCTTCGGCAAGCCGATCCGCTCGCGCAGCCAGGCGAAATAGAGAATATCGAGCGTCATGCCGGTTCCTTCAGGAACGGTATCGCCTTGCGGAAGTAATCCCACCCCGTGATGAGCGTCAGCGCTGCCGCGATCCACAGCAGGACGAGCCCGAGGAACCCCGCGGCATCGCGAAGCTGGGCGAGCCACAAGAGGCCCACATCGTCGCTAAGCGCGCCGCTCATGATGCCCTGGAAGGTCGCGTCATCGAGCGCGGCCGCCCGTTTCAGCAGATGGTGGAGGAAGATGTCGCGCGCGAACAGGACCGCGATCGCGACCATCTGCGCCGTCGTCTTCCACTTGGCGAGCTTGGTGACCTTCAGAAGCTTCGCCTGTCCGCCCAAAAATTCGCGCAGGCCCGAGACGAAGACCTCGCGGAAAGTGATGAAGGTCGCAGGCAGGACAAGCCACGGCGACATCGAGGAATAGCCCACGATGACGAGCAGCGCGATGATCACCATCGCCTTATCGGCGATCGGATCGAGCATGGCTCCGAAGCGGCTTTCCTGCTGCCAGGACCGCGCAAGATAGCCGTCGACCCAATCGGTGATCGCCGCCCCGAGGAACAGGACCAGCGCGAACCAGTCGGCCCACGGCCGGTTGAAGTAGAGGAACATGACCGCGACACCGGGTGCCGCCAGAAGGCGGAGGACGGTCAGGATGTTCGGAAGGGTCCATTTCATGCGCGATAGATAGCGTTGACGTACCCGGGAAGGAAGGGCGGAGAAAAGATCGTCTTTCGCTCCGCGCCTTCGATGGATCATTCGGCCGTCAGGAACTCGGCCACGTCGAGCAAGATGAACTCGTTGTCGTCGGCGCGTCCGGCCTCGCGACCGACGGAAAAGGGGTAGTTGTTGTCGTTGGCGACGACGATCGTCGTCTCGTCCACACGGTCGACATTCTCGATCGTGACGAAGGGGAAAGTGAAAGTACCGTCCCCGGTGCCGCGCTGCGCGATTCCATCAGGATCTTTGATCCGCATCAGGTCGATATAGGCGATCTTTTCCAGCACGCCGTTCCCGTCGCTGCGTGACAGATCGACAAGGTAGATCCGCTTGAACTCAGCCGGAGTTTCCGAAAAGTCCGGGGCACCTTGCCCATTGTCGCGTTCGATGATCAAGCCGCGCGTTCCCCCGATCAGGTTGAAGTCGCCGATCGCGTGGCCTGCATCCTCGAGCGGATAATAGAGCGTTCGGTCGCCCCATTCGGACGTGTCGGTATTCAATTCGAACATCGGCAGAACCGGCGTGCCCTCGATCCGCATGGCTTCTCCCGCATCCGGATCCCACAGGGGCTTCTCCAGCAGGGGGTATAGCGTACGACCGTCTTCGGAGAGCGCCATCCCCTCGTAGCCGCCCGAACGCATGGCGCGCACCTCCGGCTCGAGCGTGCCGCCCGGATTGGGTGTGGCGACGACCGCGTTGTCGGGCGAGCGGATGATCTCTCCTTCGGGCTCGGTCGCGACGACCTGCCGGACGACACCATCGCCGTCGACCTCGATCAGCCAGGGACCGAACTCGTCGCCGATCCAGTAGCCTTCGCCGACCGGCTGGATCGATTCGAGGTCGAAATCAGCCCCCGTGAGATAGCGCGTGGCTGTCGCCTCGTTGACGATCGGGAAGGGCACGATTCGGTTCGGGTCACTCAGGAACGTTGTTCGCGACGGAATCACCCGGCCCGCCGTCCAGTCGATCCGAAGCTCATGGAACATGAGGAGCGCGTCGGCGGAATTGGACTTGGAGCCGAAGCCGTTGTCGGTCAGCACGAGAAAGCGATCCCCGCCCAACGATCGGATGCCGGAGAACCCCTGCAGCGGCTGGCCCGGGAAAGGCCGCGAAAGGCCCGTTGCATCGTCGTGAATTGCGTAAAGATCTTCGGTCCGGCCGTCTCCGGTGAAGCGGCCCGACATGTTGAACATCGCGGGCGCATCGTCGGGGGCTGCAACGAAGGATTGCGCGGGCAACATCGCATGCGCGGCAAGCGTGGCCGTCATTTCCGGCACATCCTGCGCGGCGAGTGCCGACGGCGCGGCAGCGAAGAGAAGGGCGAAGCGAAGGTTCATGGACGGATCTCCTGTCGTGACCGCGCCCTTCTGCGAGGCGATCATGACGTGCGGACAACGGATCGATGACGGATCCGTGATTCTGCACCCGCGGCTCTACCCCTTTTCGTGGAAGTAGTCGTAGATCTTCTCCGCCAGCCCCTCGCTGATCCCCTCCACCGCCTTCAGGTCGCCAAGATCCGCCCGGCCGACAGCCTTGGCGGATCCGAAATGCGCAAGAAGCGCACGCTTTCGCGTCGCGCCCACGCCCGGCACGTCATCGAGGGGCGTGGCGCTCACGGCCTTGGACCGTTTGGCGCGGTGCGTGCCGATGGCGAAGCGGTGCGCCTCGTCGCGCAGCCGCTGCACGAAATAAAGCACCGGATCGTTGTGGCGCAGCGCGAAGGGCTGCTTGCCGACGCGGTGGAACTCCTCCTTGCCGGCATCGCGGTCGATGCCCTTGGCGACGCCCACCATCGCGATGTCCTCGACACCGTGCTCGCGCATGATCGCAGCGACCGCGCTGACCTGACCCGCGCCGCCATCGATGAGCAGCAGGTCCGGCCAGAGCCCCTTGGACCGGTCGGGATCCTCTTTCAGCAGTCGCTTGAAGCGTCGGTTCAGGACTTCCTTCATCATGCCGAAATCGTCGCCGGGCGTCAGCTCGTCACCGCGGATATTGAACTTGCGATACTGATTCTTCACGTAGCCTTCGGGTCCCGCGACGATCATCGCACCGACCGCATGGGCCCCCTGGATATGGCTGTTGTCGTAGACCTCGATCCGTTCCGGTGCCGCTTCGAGATCAAAGGCCTCTGCCAAACCGTCAAGCAACCTTCCTTGCGTGGCCGTCTCGCTCATCTTGCGGCCAAGGCTCTCGCGTGCGTTCCTGAGCGCACCTGCTACGAGGTCCTTTTTCTCACCGCGCTGGGGAACCTCGATGCGGACCTTTCGGCCGATCTTCTCCGACAGCGCTTCGGCCATGAGGTCGGCATCCTCGATCTCGTCCGAAAGGAGGATCGTGTAGGGCGGGTCCTTGGTATCGTAAAATTGCCCGATGAAGGCCTGCAGCACCTCGGACGCGTCAGCCCCCGCGCCAGTCCGCGGATAGAAGTCGCGGTTGCCCCAGTTCTGGTTCGCACGGATGAAGAAGACCTGCACGCAGGCCTGACCGCCCTCCATGTGAAGCGCGATGACGTCGGCCTCGGCCACACCCTGCGGGTTGATCCCCTGCCCGCCCTGGACATGAGTCAGTGCGCGGATCCGGTCGCGAAGCGCGGCCGCGCGCTCGAATTCCATGTCCTCGCTCGCCTTTTCCATTTCTCGGGCGAGCTGGGATTGCACCTTCGTGGTCTTACCCTGCAGGAACTGCTCGGCATCCTTGACGAGGCCCGTATAGTCCTCTTCCGATATCTTGCCGACGCAGGGTCCGCTGCACCGCTTGATCTGATAAAGCAGGCAGGGACGCGTGCGGCTTTCGAACATCGAATCGGAGCAGTTTCTGAGGAGAAACACGCGCTGCAGTTGCGTGAGCGTCCGGTTGACGGCTCCTGCACTCGCGAAGGGGCCGTAGTAATGGCCCTTCTCCTTCTTCGCGCCACGATGCTTCTTGATCTGCGGATAGCCGTGATCGCCAGTCACGAGGATGTTCGGGAACGACTTGTCGTCGCGCAGCAGCACGTTGAACTTGGGCTTGAGCTGCTTGATGAGGTTCTGCTCAAGCAGAAGCGCCTCGGTCTCCGTCCGCGTGGTGAGGAACATCATCGATGCCGTCTCGCGGATCATGCGGGCGATCCGGGGGCTGTGACCCGTCGGCTTTGCGTAATTCGAGACGCGCTTCTTCAGGTTCCGGGCCTTGCCGACATAAAGCACCGCCTGCCGCGCATCGAGCATTCGATAGACGCCCGGCGAATTGTCGAGCGTCCGCAGGTAGGAGGCGATGCAGTCGTGTCCGATAAGCTCGGGCGTGTCGGTCATGGGTGATCCCGTGATTCTTGGTGTCCTGCAAAATAGGTCGGGCGGCATCAAGGTGAAAGGCGTCCCCTCAACCGGTGGATAAGTCTGGGGGCAAGCATGTGGGGTCTCGGAAAAACCGTGTCGTTCCGGCGCCTTCTTTACATTGCCCATATATTAGGCGCATCGGCAAGCCATTGATTTTTCGATATATAAATATCAAGAGACCGCAAGCCCTTGGGAAGGTTGACGCTTTGATGACGGTTCGGTGACGGATTGGATAAGCCGTGACGCTGCGGGAACGATTAGTCCCGAAGGTCCAGGGGAACCGACAGGATCTCACCGGTCAGCGCGGACGTCGAAATCGCGAAGCGCAGCGTCTCGATCAGACGGCCGGGGATCGGATCGAATTGGACGTCCAGCGCCTCGGGGCGGATCTCGTCGCGCATCCCGGCCGAGGGTCGCGCAGGCACGATCGCATTGACACGGAGCTTCGGTGCCATCTGCAAAGCCGCCATCCGGGTCATGGCAATCAACCCTGCAGCCGCGACAGCCTGGCTTGCATGGCGCGACGCGGCGAGGCCCGGAGCCTCATCGATCACGTGGAGAATTTGCGCAGAAGCCAGACATTCGCCGCTTTCATCGCGGACGGGATCCGGCGCACGCGCATGGAAGGATGCGGCCGACACGGCGATCCGCCCGAGCCAGCAAGCGGCTTCGGACCAGACCAGCGTATCGGGAGCGCACAGCGTATCGGGTGCCACGGGTGAAGTGATCGTCACGAGCAGTTCCGCGACACTTCCCTCTGCAACGATCTCGGCCTCGAGGGCACGCAAATCTGCGGCTACTGCATCGCGCAACGGGCCCTGCCCCAGCAGGACCGCGCGCATCAGAGCATCACCAGCCGCGCGAGATAGGCCGCATAACCAAGGCAGAAGACGAGGCCCCAGACCCGCCCCATATGCCAGTTGCGAAAGACGAAAGGCGCAAGAAGCACCGATGCCGCGAGCATGACCCAGAGGTCGAGTGCCAGGAATTCGGACTCCACCGGTATGGGGCCGACCAGCGAAGCAATGCCGATGATCGCGAGAAGGTTGAAGAGGTTCGATCCGATCACGTTGCCGAGCGCCACGTCCGCCTGCTTTCGGAAGGCCGCGGCGACCGTGGTGGCGAGTTCGGGCAGCGACGTGCCTATGGCCACCAAGGTGAGGCCGATCACGGCATCCGACAGACCGAAGCGCTGCGCGATCTCGGTCGCGGAATTGATGAGGATCTGCGCGCCGATGGGCAGCCCGACGAGCCCCAGGACAAGAAAGCCGACGATCTTCCACCACGGCATCGAAAGATCAGCGCCTTCGACCTCCTCCTCGGGATTGGCCTTCTTGAACTTTCGCGTGGCGAGCCCCTCACGCAGCTGGTCACCCAGGACGAGCGCGAGCGCCGCCAGCATGATCAGCCCGTGCCACCACGTGAGAGGCCCGAGGAATGCCAGGGCGATGAAGAGCAGCGTGGCCCCGATCATGGTTACGAAACTCTTGCGGCTTTCCCGACCCTCCATTGCAAGCCCCGTGAGGATCGCGGGCACGCCCAGGACGAGGAGCACATTGGCCGTGTTCGACCCCACCACGTTGCCGAGTGCGATGCCCGGCACATTGTCGAGAACCGCCTGCACCGAGATCAGCAGCTCTGGCGCGGAGGTACCGAATGCCACGATGGTCAGGCTGACGATAAGGGCGGGGATTCCGAGCCTCAGCGCAAGATTCACGGCCCCACGCACCAGCGCGTCGCCGGCGAAGACCAGGATGACGAGGCCGAGCGCGGCCCAGAGATAGACCATCTAGCTCTTGTCCTTTCCGCAAGGGCACGTGCCCTTGCCCATGCGATAGCGCCCGCAGGCCCTGCATTTCATGCTTTGCAATTTCTTCTGGCCCGGGAACCGCAGCCTGCCGAACATGGCAAGCACCAGCATTCCGATCAGGAACAGGCTGACGACCTTGATCACGGAATCAGAGCCCGAACCGGGCGAAGGCTGCGCGATCCTCGACCTCGTGGAGCGTGTCGCAGACGAGCGCCGATCCGAAGCGCGACAGGAACGGCCTGCGCTGCTTGTAGGTGACGAAGCGGGTCTTGCTGCCGAAGCGTTCCTTCATCACCGGGACCAGATGACCGATCCCGTCGACAAGACCCACCTCGCGCGCACGCTCGCCCACCCAGACTTCGCCGGTAAAGAGGCGGTCGTCATCCGCAAGCTTCGGGCCCCGGCGATCCTTGACGTGGGCGATGAAGGCCTCGTGGATCTGGTCCTGCAGGTCGCGCAGACGGGCGACGTCATCGGGGTTCTCGGGACGGAACGGGTCGAGCATGCTCTTGGATTTGCCTGCCGTATAGACGCGCCGCTCGATCCCGTAGCGTCCGATGAAACCGTCGAGACCGAACCCCGCAGAAATCACGCCGATCGACCCAAGGATGGAATTGCGATCCGCATAGATCTCGTCCGCCGCGACGGCGAGCCAGTAGCCGCCCGATGCCGCGACGTCCTCGACGAATGCCACGACCGGCACGCCCTTCTCGTCGGCGAGCCTGCGGATTCGGGCGGCGATGAGCGAGGATTGCGCGGGGCTTCCGCCCGGCGAATTGACGACAAGGGCGACCGCGCTGGGCTTTCCCTTGCGGAATGCCTTCTCGATCAGGGGCGCGAGGCTCGCATCGCTCAGCCGCGCACCGGCCCCGCCGGACGCGATGATGCCCTGCATCCGCACGACAGCGACGACAGGGTCCTTCCGAAGGAACGGGATCATTCGTCTCATGCCCATCGATCTAGGCGGTATGGGCCCGGACGCCAAGCCCGGAAGCGACCACCCGCCCTTGGAGGCCGCGATGCGTCGGGCTAAGGCGGGAAGTGCCAACTGTCCGGGGATCCCCTCCATGCTGCTCTTGACCATCTGGCCGATTTTCGGGCTCATATGCCTCGGTTTCGCGCTGGCCCGGACGGGCATTCCGGGAACCGGCTTCTGGCCGATGGCCGAACGGATCAACTACGTACTGCTTTTCCCGGCGCTTCTGGTGGTAAATCTTGCAGGCGCGCCATTGGGCGATCCGTCGATCCTGCGCCTCGGCGGTGCGACGCTCGCCACGATCACGCTCGCCTCGGCCGTCTTCGCGCTCGCGGCATGGCCCGTGCGACCGGCGGCGGCAAGGTTCGGCCCGGCGCTGCAGGGTATCGTACGGTTCAACACCTATCTCGGCCTCGCAATCGTGGCGAGCGTCCTCGGCGACGGCGCGCTCGGGGCGGCGGCTGTGCTTCTCGCAGTGGCCGTGCCGTTGGTGAACGTGCTGTCTGTCATGGCGCTCAGCTATGACGGGCACTCGCGCGGTATCGTGGCTTTGCTGCGTTCGATCGTTACCAATCCGCTGATCGTGGGTTGTGCGGTCGGCATCGCGATTTCGCTTGCCGGGACTGGACTGCCATGGGGAATGGACAGCTTCCTCGGCTTCCTGGGTCAGGCGAGCCTGCCGCTCGGGCTGCTCTGCGTCGGTGCCGCATTGCGGCCTCGGGCGCTCGGGCGGGAGATCCGGGTTCTTGCGGGTATCTCGGTGCTGCGCCTTCTGGCGATGCCGCTGCTGGCGTTCGGAATGGCGCTGATCTTCGGCCTCGGGGCGGACGAGGCCGCGATCCTCGTGATCTTCGCCGCGATCCCCACGGCATCCACGGCATATGTCCTGACGCAGCAGATGGGTGGCGACGGGCGATTGATGGCCGGGATCGTGACGGCCCAGACACTCGCCGCGCTTTTCACGATACCGTTCGTCCTGGGACTTCTCGGGATCGGCTGAAATCAGTCGCGGATGCGCCAGCCAGTTTTGAAGATCCAGAAGATCGTCGCGATGCAGATTCCCGAAAAGCCCATGATCGCGAGAAGGCTGACGAGGATCGGCACGTCGGCCAGGCCGTAGAACGACCACCGGAACCCCGAGATGAGATAGACGACCGGGTTGAAGTAGCTGATCGCCTGCCAGGCGTCGGGCAACATAGATACGGAATAGAACGCGCCGCCCAGGAAGATCAGCGGCTGCAGCACGAGAAGCGGGACGAGCTGCAACTGCTCGAAATTGCCGGCCCAGATTCCGATGATGAAGCCAAGAAGACTGAAAGACAGGCATGTGAGAACGAGGAACGCCAGCATCCAGAACGGATGCAGGATTTGCAGATCGACGAAGAAGAAAGCCGTCACCAGGATGATGAGCCCGATCGCGAGGGATTTCGTTGCCGCTGCCAGAACGTATCCGGCCGTGATCTCGGCGAAGGATGCGGGGGCCGAGAGAAGCTCGTAGATCGTTCCGATGAATTTCGGGAAGTAGATCCCGAAGGCCGCGTTCGTCACCGATTGAGTGAGCACCGTCAGCATGATGAGGCCCGGCACGATGAACGCCCCGTAGCTTACGCCCTCCACCTCGTCGATGCGGCTGCCGATGGCGGCACCGAAGACCACGAAGTAGAGCGACGTCGAGATAACCGGGGCCGCCACGGATTGCAGCAGGGTGCGGAAGGTCCGCATCATCTCGAAGATGTAGATCGCGCGGATCGCCGTGAGGTTCATCGCGCCTCTCCTTGGGTGAGATCGACGAAAATGTCCTCGAGGCTCGATTGCTCGGTGCGCACGTCGCGCATCTGCAAACCTGCCGCCTGGAGGTCGTTGAGCAGCTTCGTGATACCCGTTCTGTCGCGGCGGCTGTCGTAGGTATAGACAATTTCCGATCCGTCGCTGCCGAGACCGAGATCGTAGGAGCCGAGTGCATCGGGCACCTTGTCCACCGGACGGGCGAGCTCGATGACGAGTTGCTTGCGGCCGAGTTCCGCCATGAGCGCATCCTTCTCTCGGACGAGCTTGATCTCGCCCTTGGCGATGATGCCGATACGGTCGGCCATGAGCTCGGCCTCCTCAATGTAATGTGTGGTGAGGATGATGGTGACGCCGTGCGATTTCAGGTCGCGCATCGTCTCCCACATCTCGCGGCGCAGCTCGACATCGACGCCGGCGGTCGGCTCATCGAGGAAGAGCACGCGCGGCTCGTGCGACAGCGCCTTGGCGATCAGCACGCGACGCTTCATCCCGCCCGAGAGTTCCTTGACCTGCGAATTGCGCTTGTCCCAGAGTGAAAGCTGGCGCAGCACCTGCTCGATATGCGCGTCGTCGCGGCGTTTGCCGAAAAGCCCGCGCGAGAAGGTGACGGTGTTCATGACCGTCTCGAACGGTTCGAGATTGATCTCCTGCGGAACAAGGCCGATGAGGCTCCGCGCCTTGCGATATTCTTGAACCGTATCGTGCCCGCCCACGCTGACGCTGCCACCCGTTGCGGTCGTGATGCCGCAGATGATCGAGATGAGCGTGGTCTTGCCCGCCCCGTTCGGCCCCAGCAGGGCTAGAACTTCCCCGTCCCGGATCTCGAGCGAGACGTCCTTGAGAGCCTGGAACCCGCCGTCATAGGTCTTCTCGAGATGGGATACGGAGACGATGGATGACATTGGGCTGACCTCGGATTTCGGGAGCCCGCCTTACCTAGCGCTGCCCCTCGGGCGAGGAAAGGGCCCGCTGTCACGCGTCTGTGCGCAAGGTAGGGGCTGGAGCCCGGGCCCGGGATATGCGAGCGATCCGGCCCATGACCCCGCGCGCACTCGTGATCGGCGGCGGCCCCGCCGGATTGATGGCAGCCGAAACGCTCGCCCGTGAGGGCCATCCCCCGCTTCTGGCCGAAGCGATGCCGACGCTCGGGCGCAAGTTCTTGATGGCAGGCAAGTCCGGACTGAACCTCACGAAAGAGGCCGATGACGGCGAGTTCGAACGCGCCTACGGCGCGGGTGCGGGACCCGTTCCCGGCATCGTGCGCGAGTTCGATCAACGCGCGCTGCGCCGCTGGGCGACCGATCTGGGCGTCGAGACCTTCGTGGGCTCCACGGGTCGCGCGTTCCCGAACGCGATGAAGACCTCGCCATTGCTCCGGCGGTGGATCCGAAGGCTTGAGGGGATGGGGGTCGACTTCCGCACGCGCTGGCGATGGACCGGAACACATGGCGGTTTTGACTTCGATACGCCCAACGGGGTCGCGACGGTAGAGCCCGAGGTCGCGATCCTCGCGCTCGGCGGGGCGTCATGGCGTCGGCTCGGATCGGACGGGGCCTGGGTGCCTTGGCTGCGGGCGGCGGACGTTCCGGTCAAGGATTTCGCGCCGGCGAATGCGGGGCTCGATATAGCATGGTCGGCCCATATGGACCGTGTGATGGGATTACCGATCAAGGGCGCGGCGCTCCTCGCGGGCGCGGAGGTCCATCGTGGGGAATTCGTCATCTCGCACCGGGGTCTGGAAGGCGGCGGGATCTACGCCGCCAGCAGGGCAGTGCGAGAGGGAGCGGATCTGCATATCGATCTCGTTCCCGACTGGCCTGCCGACAAGGTCGCGGAACGGATCGCATCGGCACGCGGATCGGTCGGCAACCGTCTGCGAAAGGGCGCGCGGCTCGGCCCCGCGGCGCAAGCGCTCGTCATGGAATTCGGACGCCCCCTGCCCCAAGGGGCCGCGCTGGCCACGCTTCTGAAGCGGTTGCCGGTTCGCCACCGGGGATTGCGGCCCCTAGACGAGGCAATTTCCTCGGCGGGCGGGATCGCCTGGGAGGCGGTGAGCGGGGATCTGGAGCTTCGCGCGATGCCGGGCACGTTCGTAGCAGGCGAGATGCTCGACTGGGAGGCACCGACAGGTGGCTACCTGCTCAGCGCCTGCTTCGCGACGGGCCGGCATGCAGGGCTGGCGGCGGCACGACGCCTCGGCTCGGCCGAAAAGCGAATTTCCAATCCCCGCGCCGACCGCTAGGAGGACCCCATGGCAGAGGATTTCGAGAATATCTATGCGCGCGCCGTCGAGGCGGGCGAAATCGAGGCGGACCCGGCGCAGGAGGCGATCCTGTCGGAATTCACCCGCATCGCCGAGGCACTGGACAGGCCCGAGCCCAGCAAGCGTGGCTGGTTTTCGCGCAGGTCCGACCCCGAGCCCGCGACCGGCCTCTATCTCTGGGGTGGCGTCGGACGGGGCAAGTCGATGCTCATGGATCTCTTCTATCGCAATGTCGGAATCGAGCGGAAACGGCGCGTCCATTTCCATGCCTTCATGCAGGAGGTCCATCGCGGCATCGCGGCGGCACGCGCCGAAAGTGTGGAGGACGCGATCGGCCCGGTGGCGGCGGAACTCGCCAGCGATCTGCGGCTGCTCTGCTTCGACGAGATGCAGATCGGCGACATCACAGATGCGATGATCGTCGGACGGCTTTTCGAACGGCTTTTCGCCGACGGCGTGACGGTCGTCGCGACCTCGAACCGGGTGCCGGACGATCTCTACAAGGATGGCCTCAACCGGCAACTCTTCCTGCCCTTCATCGAGCTGCTGAAGGGTCGCATGAAAGTGGTCGAGCTCGCCTCGCCGCGCGACTGGCGGCAGGACCGGATCGCGGGGGCCGATCTCTATTTTCATCCCGCGAATGCCGAGGCGCGCCGGGCAATCGACGCGCTGTGGGAGAAGCTCGCGGACGGGCCCGGCGAGCCGCTCGAACTGACCGTATCGGGCCACAAGGTGACACTTCCGCGATATTCCGGCGGCGTGGGGCGCGCGGGCTTCTGGGAGCTTTGCGGCAAGCCGCTGGGTGCTGCGGACTACATCGCCATCGCGGGCCATGTGCGCGTGCTGATGATCGAGGACATCCCTCGTCTCGGGCGGGGCAACCACAACGAGGCGAAACGCTTCGTGACGCTGGTCGATGCGCTTTACGAGGCACGCACGCGGCTCGTCGCTTCGGCTGCTGACACACCCGAAAGCCTCTATGTGGAGGGGTCGGGTGCGTTCGAGTTCGAACGAACCGCCTCCCGGCTGCGAGAGATGCAAAGCGCCGACTGGGCCGCCTAAGGGTCGACGGCCTCCGGCGAGACGACCCGACGGCCATGAGTATTTTCGGACAGATGAAGCTGAAAGGTACCGCGCGGGTTCAGGAATGGTCCTGCAGGATGCGGCCGGCAAGGTAGAGCGAGCCGCAAACGAGGATGCGGGCGTGAGGTGCGCGCGCGGCGATCGCGGCGCAGGCAGCGCGGTCGCTTTCCGCCGTATGCGCCTCGATGCCCACGATGCGGGCGGCGTCGGCGGTTCTATCGGCGGGCAGGGTGTTTGCCTCGCCCGGGATCGACAGTGCTGTAAGGCTCGTCACATGGGGGGCGAGCGGGGCGAGATAGCCCGCGACGTCCTTGGTGTTGAGCATGCCGCAAACGAGATGCGTCTCGCGCGCCGGCATCGCGGCGAGGGTCGCGGCGATGGCTTCGCCCGCAGCCGGGTTGTGCCCGCCATCGAGCAGGATCTCGGCCTCGGGGGCCGCGTCGATGCAAGGACCGTGCTTGAGACGCTGCATCCGCGCAGGCCAGACGGCCTCGCGCATCGCCCGGGCAATCGCATCCTCACCGAGGCCGATCAGGCGAAGCGCCGCGATCGCGGTGC
Organism: Palleronia sp. LCG004; assembly: GCF_032931615.1. Taxonomy (NCBI): domain Bacteria; kingdom Pseudomonadati; phylum Pseudomonadota; class Alphaproteobacteria; order Rhodobacterales; family Roseobacteraceae; genus Palleronia; species Palleronia sp. LCG004. The sequence goes on along the minus strand of NZ_CP136759.1, from coordinate 2,778,266 downwards.
CCGCATTGTCGATCTGGTGTGGCCCCTGAAGCACCGGGAGCGGCAGATCGAGAAGGCCGCGTTCGTCCTGGAAGACGAGGCGGTCGCGTTCCGACCAGACGTGCCAATCCTGCCCATAGGTCGAAAGCGGAGCGCCGAGCCGGGCCGCGCGCGCCTCGATCACTTCGAGGGCCGCGTCGGACTGCCGCGCGATCACCGCCGGGGTGGTGCGTTTCAGAATGCCTGCCTTCTCGCCCGCGATGGCGGCGATCGTGTCGCCGAGATAGGATTGATGATCGAGCGCCACGGGCGTGATGATCGAGAGCGCGGGGTGCGCCACCACGTTCGTTGCGTCGAGCCGCCCGCCGAGCCCGACCTCGAGCAGCGTGTAATCGGCGTGATGGCGCGCGAAGGCCAGGATCGCCGCGCAGGTCGTGACCTCGAAGAATGTGATCGGCGCCCCGTCATTCGCGTCTTCGCACTCGTCGAGCAGCGCAGCCAGATCAGGTTCGGAGATCAGCTCGCCCGCGACGCGGATGCGTTCGTGGAACCGTGCGAGATGCGGCGAGGTATAGGCATGGCAGGTCTTGCCGGCGGCTTCGAGCCCGGCGCGGATCATGGCGAGGGTCGATCCCTTGCCGTTGGTCCCGGCGATGTGGATGACCGGAGGCAAATTTCGCTCGGGATTGCCGAGCCGGTCGAGAAGGCGGTGCATCCGGTCGAGCGAGAGGTCGATGATCTTCGGATGAAGCGTACTCAACCGCTCGAGGATGATGTCGGAATCGCGTGTCGCGCCCATGGGCGGTTCAGCCGGGCTCGCCCTGGCCGTCCGTCTCGGAAAGCGGCTCTGATCCGTTGCCGGGCGGAGGCAGGTCGGCGGCGACCGCCGGCGGCATGTGGCGCAGCATCCGCAGTATCGTCACCAGTTCGTCGCGCATTCTGCGCCTGTCCGTGACGCGGTCGAGCATGCCGTGATCGAGCAGGTATTCCGCGCGCTGGAACCCTTCGGGAAGCTTCTCGCGGATCGTCTGCTCGATGACGCGAGGGCCCGCGAAGCAGATGAGCGCACCGGGCTCGGCGATCTGGATGTCACCCAGCATCGCGTAGGAAGCCGTGACGCCGCCGGTCGTCGGATGCGTCAGCACGACGATGTAGGGCAGCCCCGCCTCCTTCACCATGTCGACCGCGACGGTGGTGCGGGGCATCTGCATGAGCGAGAGGATCCCCTCCTGCATGCGCGCGCCGCCTGCAGCGGAGAAGAGGATGAGCGGACGCTTGAACTCGACCGCGCGCTCGGCCGCGGCGAGGATCGCGTTGCCGACATACATCCCCATCGAACCGGCCATGAAGCTGAAATCCTGACCGGCGGCCACGACGGGCACGCGGCCGATCTCGCCCTCGACGACGAGCATCGCTTCCTTCTCGCCGGTCTGGCGCTGCGCCTGGCGCAGGCGGTCGGGGTACTTTTTCTGGTCGCGGAACTGCAGCGGATCGGCGGCGGGCGCGGGCACCGCGACCTCGCGGAAAGCGCCACCGTCGAAAAGCGTGTGAAAGCGCACCCGCGGTGTCATCGCCATGTGGTGGTCGCAATTCGAGCAGACGTTCAGATTCTCGGCAAGTTCGCGGTGGAACAGCATCGTTCCGCATTCGTCGCATTTGGTCCAGAGATTCTCGGGGACCTCGCGACGCGAGAAGAGCGAGTTGATCTTTGGACGGACGTAGTTGGAAATCCAGTTCACCGGCGGTCCACTCCGTGGTCGATCCGTATTATGGGCGTGGCCCGGGCAATATCGTTACCGTGTCAGGAATGCAATCAGCGCCCCAGCCGCCAGCGCAAGGCGATCCAGACCACGATGATGAGCGCCAGATCGGCCATCAGGAGCGGCCCGGTGATGGCGACCTCGCTTGCCGCATAGGGCGTGACGAAGAGCGCGAGACCGGTGATCGTGCCCTGCGTCGAGAGAAGCAGGATCGCCACGACGTTGTTGGCCATGTGCAGGCCCCAGGCCGCACCGACGGAGCCCGTCGCATTGGTGAGGTCGGCCGCGATGAGACCGAAAAAGGCGGTCGATCCGACGACCGCCCAGGCATTCGAGCCGAGCGTGTTCGGATCGTAGTGCAGCAGCCCAAACAGCAGCGACGGCACCAGCATGTAGACGAGCGGCGTCGGAAACCGTGCGGCGAGTTGCTGCATGATGTAGCCGCGGAAAAGCAATTCCTCCGCTCCGGTCTGCACCGCGACCGCGAGAAGCGAGAGCGGCAGCAGTGCCAGCCATAGCGCGGGCGGCACGTTCGCGACTGCGTCGAAGCCCGCGAACCAGAAGAACAGCATCGCCCCGTAGATCACCGCCGAGATCGCCAGCGCGGCGAAGAAATCGCGCAGCACGACGCGGCCCGGCCCGAAGAGCGATCGCGCGCCGCGCCTGTGAAGAAGCCGTGCGGCGACGATCGGGGCCAGGAACATGCCGACGAAGGTCGAAAGCAGGATCAGCGTCGCGCGTGGCGTGACCGGATCAGCCAGCGTCGCCATCACCTCCATCGCACCCGAAAGGCCTACCGCCAGCGCGAGGAGGCCGATACCGAGCGCGACCCAGACCACCATGACCAGCACGACGACCAGAAGGCCCAGGACGAGCCGCCAGAGCTCGGGCCGGCGACGTGCCGGAGCGACGAATGCCGTGAATGGCAAAGCCTTCGTCATGTGGGATCGGTCCTCGGGTCCTGTGCCGGAAGACACTATCGCCCCGGCCGCCGAGGCGCAATTCGGCAGTTGGATCCCCGCCGCCCGCAGACGGCGCGAGCCTTGTGGAACGCCGCCCCGTCACCTATTCGGTGAACCCAGCCAGAGCCAGCCCGAGGGGAGACCGAAACCATGCTGCGCAACAAGCCCGACAAGTCCAAGCTGCCCTCGCGCCACGTGACGGAGGGGCCGGCGCGCGCGCCGCACCGTTCCTACTATTACGCGATGGACCTGACGCAGGACGAGATCGACCAGCCCTTCGTCGGCGTGGCGACCTGCTGGAACGAGGCCGCGCCCTGCAACATCGCGCTCAACTGGCAGGCCCAGTCGGTCAAGACCGGCGTGAAGGCCGCCGGCGGAACGCCGCGCGAATTCACCACGATCACCGTGACCGACGGCATCGCGATGGGCCATGAGGGGATGCGCTCCTCGCTCGCCTCGCGCGAGGCAATCGCCGACACGGTCGAGCTGACCATGCGCGGCCATTGCTACGACGCGCTGGTGGGGCTCGCCGGCTGCGACAAGTCTCTGCCGGGCATGATGATGGCAATGATCCGCCTCAACACGCCGTCGGTCTTCATGTATGGCGGCTCGATCCTGCCGGGCAAGGTGCCCGAGGGAGCGGACGTTCCTGCCGATTTCGCGACGCGCGACCTGACGGTTCAGGACATGTTCGAGGCCGTCGGCCGCTATCAGTCGGGCGAGGTCACCGACGAACAGCTCGCCGTCCTCGAACGCGTGGCCTGCCCCTCGGCCGGGGCCTGCGGCGGTCAGTTCACGGCCAACACGATGGCATGCGTGTCCGAGGCGATCGGCCTCGCGCTCTTCAACAGTTCGGGCATGCCCGCACCGTTCAAGGATCGCACGCAATACGGCGAGGCGTCCGGCGCAGCGGTCATGAACCTCATCGAAAAGAACATCCGGGCGCGCGACATCGTCACGCGCAAGTCGCTGGAGAACGCGGCGCGGGTCGTGGCCTGCACGGGCGGATCGACCAATGCCGGTCTTCACATGCCCGCGATGGCGCATGAGGCGGGGATCGATTTCGACCTGCTCGACGTCACCGACATCTTCCGCGACACGCCCTATTTCGTGGATCTCAAGCCCGGCGGGCAATACGTCGCCAAGGACCTTTACGAAGCCGGCGGCGTGCCGGTCGTGATGAAGGAACTGCGCCGCGCGGGCCTCATCCACGAGGATTGCATGACCGCATCGGGGCGCTCCATCGGCGAGGAGATCGATCTGGTCGAGCGCGAGGCCGACGGCCGAGTGATCTATCCCGTGGACACACCCATCACCAAGACGGGCGGCGTCGTGGGTCTCAAGGGCAACCTTGCCCCGGAAGGTGCGATCGTGAAAGTCGCGGGCATGTCGGAGGCCGAACAGGTCTTCACAGGCCCGGCGCGCGTCTTCGAGAACGAGGAAGAGGCCTTCGCCGCAGTCAAGGCGCGGTCCTACAAGGAAGGCGAGGTCCTCGTCATCCGCAACGAAGGCCCAGCGGGCGGCCCCGGCATGCGCGAGATGCTGGCGACCACCGCGGCACTGTCGGGCCAAGGCATGGGCAAGAAGGTCGCTCTCATCACCGATGGACGCTTCTCGGGCGCGACTCGCGGCTTCTGCGTGGGTCATGTCGGCCCCGAAGCGGCGCATGGCGGACCGATCGCGCTGCTCGAGACCGGCGACATCATCACGATCGATGCAATCCGCGGCGAGATCAGCGTGGATCTTGCGGCAGAAACGCTCGACGAACGTCGGGCCGGTTGGAAAGGCGCGAAGCCCACGATCTATGCCTCCGGGGCGCTTTGGAAATACGCCCAGCTTGTCGGCGACACCCGCAAGGGGGCCGTCACACATCCGGGCGGCAAGGCCGAAAAGCACGTCTACATGGATCTCTGATCTCTCGCTGACGCGGGGTCGCGAGGTGACAGCCTCGCGATCCTGCGCCAGTTTGCCCGGACCGGGAACGGGAGGGTCCGCCGGATGACAGACTATTCCCACATGCTTGCCCCGCTCGATCTGGGATTCGTCACGCTGAGAAATCGCGTGCTGATGGGATCGATGCATACGGGCCTCGAGGAGCGCGGCGACTGGACCCGTGTCGCTGCCTTCTACGCCGCCCGCGCACGCGGCGAGGTTGGCCTGATCGTGACGGGCGGAATGGCCCCCAATGCCGAAGGCGGTGTCTTTCCAGGCGCCGCGGGGCTTTATACCGACAACGACATCGCGAACCATGCCCGCGTCACCGATGCCGTCCACGAGGCGGGCGGACGCATCGCGATGCAGATCCTCCATGCCGGACGCTATGCCTACGGCCCCGATTGCGTGGCTCCCTCAGCGCTCAAATCGCCCATCTCTCCCTTCGCGCCCCGCGAACTCGACGAGGCGGGGATCGAGGCCCAGATCGACGCCATCGCGACAGCCGCAATCCGCGCACGCCAGGCGGGATACGATGGCGTGGAGGTGATGGGCTCCGAAGGATATCTCATCAACCAGTTCCTTGCGCCCAGGACCAATCGGAGGACGGATCGCTGGGGCGGATCGACCGAGAACCGGCAACGCTTCGCGGTCGAGGTCATGCGACGGGTCCGCGCGGCAGTAGGCGACGACTTCATCGTCATCTATCGCCTGTCGCTCATCGACCTCGTCCCCGAGGGACAGAGCTGGGAGGAGGTCGTCGCGCTCGCCCGCCGGATCGAGGGGGCCGGGGCCACGATCCTCAATACTGGCATCGGCTGGCACGAGGCGCGGATCCCGACCATCGCGACCTCGGTGCCGCGCGCGGCATTCGCCTGGGTGACCGCGAAGCTCATGGGAGATGTCGGCATCCCGGTCATCGCGTCGAATCGGATCAACGCGCCAGAAACGGCCGAACGGATCCTGGCCTCGGGCGGGGCCGACATGGTGTCGATGGCGCGGCCATTCCTCGCAGACCCCGATTTCGTGGCGAAGGCCCGCGCCGGCCGGACACGCGCGATCACGCCCTGCATCGCCTGCAATCAGGCCTGCCTCGATCACACGTTCGGCGGCAAGCTTTCCACATGCCTCGTCAATCCGCGGGCCTGTCACGAGACCGAACTGGTCGTGGAGCGGGCAGCCGTGGCTCGCCGGATCGCCGTGGTGGGCGCGGGGCCCGCGGGCCTGGCCGCCGCGATGACGGCAGCCGAACGCGGCCACCGCGTGACCCTCTTCGAGCGCGACGCCGAGATCGGTGGCCAGCTCAACATGGCGAAGGTCGTGCCGGGCAAGGAGGAGTTTGCGGGCCTCGTCGCGTATTACGTCCATATGGTCGCCGAGATGGGCATCGAAACACGGCTCGGCGTCGATGTGAGCCCCGAAGATCTCTCCGGGTTCGACGATGTGATCGTCGCGACAGGCGTCCTGCCGCGCGACCCCTCCATCCCGGGCGGCGACGGCCCCAACGTGTTGAGTTACGTCGACGTGTTGAAGCACGGGGTGGAGCCCGGCGCACGCGTCGCGGTACTGGGCGCGGGCGGGATCGGCTTCGATCTGTCGGAATTCCTCGTGACCGAGGGGCACCCGACCGAGGACCTGCCGGCATGGCTTGCCGAATGGGGCGTGGGCGACCCGGAAAGTGTCCGCGGAGGTTTGATGCCGGACGGTCCGAACCCGCCGCCGCCCGCCCGCAAGGTCTGGCTCCTGCAGCGCAAAACCGAACGCCTCGGCAGGGGGCTCGGCAAGACGACCGGCTGGATCCACCGCGCGGGCCTCGGAATGCGAGGGGTCGAGATGCTTGGCGGTGCCCGATACGATCGCATCGACAAGCGCGGCCTGCACGTAACCCTCGACGGAGAGCCGCGTGTGATCGAGGTCGACACGGTCGTCCTCTGCACCGGCCAAGTGCCGGCGTGCGACCTGTCGCAGCGACTGACTGAGGCGGGGATCGCGCATCACGTGATCGGCGGCGCGGATGTCGCGGCCGAACTCGACGCGAAGCGGGCGATCGATCAAGGCACACGGCTCGCCGCGACGCTCTGAACGGCCTCGCCATGAGCGTGCGATCGTTTCCTCTTCGGCACTTATGGTCACATCATCGCGAGATTGTCCGACCAGCACCGCATTATTGCCCGATTGTTTCGTCACTCCTTGGGACAGGAAACGAAAAAGCGATCGAGACCCGAACATGGACAGACTGACCGAGATGGAAGCCTTCGCCACCGTTGTCGATCAGGGTGGCTTCACCGATGCGGCGCGCAAGATGGGAATATCGAAATCGGCGATTTCGAAACATGTCTCGTCGCTCGAGGCGCGGCTCGGGGCGCGGCTTCTCAACCGCACGACGCGGCGGGTCAGCCCGACGGAGATCGGTCTTGCCTATTACGACCGCGCGCGGCGGGTCCTGAACGATGCAGGCGAGGCCGACAAGCTCGTGACCTCGATGCAATCCGCACCCTCCGGGCTGCTCCGGATCAGCGTGGCGACCGATTTCGGTGTCAATCACCTGAGCCACATCCTCGGCGATTTTCTGGGTGATTTTCCCGATATCAGCATCAACATGATCCTCAACAACCGCTACGTGGAGCTCATTTCCGAGGGGTTCGACATGGCGATCCGCATCGGAGAGCTGGAGGACAGCTCACTGCGCGCGCGCAAACTTGCCGAGACGTCCAAGCGAATGGTGGCCTCCCCGTCCTATTTCCAACGGTTCGGCCGACCGCTGAGGATCGACGATCTGAGCGATCACAAGCTGTTGCACTATTCCACGCAGTCGAACGGCGCGGTCTGGAAGCTTACCGCACCATCTGGAGAGCGTCGCCAGGTCCGCACCGGGGGATGGCTTGCCGTCAATGACGGCCAGTCCCTCCTCAACGCCGCGATCTCGGGGCTTGGAATCGCGTACCTGCCGTCGTTCCTGTGCTCCAAGGCAATCGAAGACGGGCTGGTCGAGGAAGCGATCCCGGACCTGCCGGTCGAGACGCAGGGCATCTATGCCGTCTATCCGCCAGGAAGGTTCACACAGCCCAAGGTGCGCGCCTTTATCGACTTCCTCGTCGGGGCCTTCGCCGAGAAAGGTCCGGACGACTGGTAGCGCTCAATCGATCCTGACGATCTCGACCCGACGGTTGGCCTGCCTCCCCTCGCCGCTCTCGTTGGACCCGCGCGGCGCGAGGGAGCCGATCCCCCGTGCCTCGATCTGCGCGGGCGACACGTCGTGGACATCGATCAGCGCGCGCCGCACCGTCCGCGCGCGCCGCTCGGACAGCGTGATATTGCTGTCCAGCGAGCCCTGACTGTCGGTATGCCCGACGATCGCGAACCGATGATCCGGATGCATATCGAGATATGCGGCAATCGCTTCGAGCGTATCGTCCGCCCCCTCGCCCAGCGTGACCGCACCGCTTTCGAAGACCAGCCCTTCGAGCGCGGCGCGCCCTTCCCTGTCCAGCGTCCCCGACAGATCCTCCTCGGTCCTTTCCACTGACTTCGAAGAGGCGACCAACGCGGGCTCCGACACCGGGGCGGGGTCGATTTCGGTTGCCTGGACAAAAGCGATCCGGCCCGCCTGGCTTACCATGAGCGACAGTGCCGATCCGGTTTCCTTCTCGGCAAGGAGATAGCGATAGTTCCCGAGATCCACATACATTTCGGGCGCGGGCAACGTGTTGGTGGAAAACCGGAAATCGTAACCGCCGCAGACCGCGTCGCGGCATTCGAAGACGACCCGCCACCCCTGATCCTCGAGCGCGGGGCGCAGCGCCTCGATAATCTGGCGAGCGGTCGCCTGTCCCGGGATCTGCCAGACCACCCGTCTTGCATCCCCCTCGACGCCGAGGGTCGGCACGTTTGCTCCGTTCCAGGGACCGAGTGGCAGATCCAGCGCCACCCCCTCTTCCTCGATACGGGCTACTTCGACCGCATTGCCCGGCAGCGGCAGATCAACTGCCCAGACCGGCATCGCCGTCAGCGAAAGGACGCATATCGCGACGCGCGCCCGGATCATGCGTTCCTGCGGTGAAAGAAAACGGCGATCATCTATGTCGTCTCGCGAGGATCATCACGAAAGTCCAACGTCGCGTCCGCCGGATTCGATCCGACGCGGAAGTTACCGTCAGGGTCGTATGCGGTAATGGTAACATGGCCGACCGGCCATTCCTGACGCTATATACATCGCATTCGCGCCAACGTTCGCCCGCGTGACGAGCAGCGCCATGCTTCGCGCGCCCTGCGCTTCGGCCCAGCGCGCGGCGTGGATCAGCGTGAGCCGCCCCGATCCCCGGCGGCGCAGACGCTTTGCCGTCTCCAGCGCGTGGATCATGGCAACACCCTCGTGGACGGCTGCGAAGACCGTGCTCGCCGGTTGGTCGTCCATCCGCCCGAGGATCGTGATCTTCGGGCAACTCACCCGCTCCATCACGGCGAGCCTCGCGGCACCGATGCCGCCCGCCGCCCAGATCTCCTTCTGGATTTCGAGCGGCGGCCAGACGGAAAAGCCGGTGACTGGCCCGGGTTCGATCGCAGAAAGCGTCTCGACAGGGCATTCATAGAGGTTGGTCGGATCGAGCGTCAGATAGGCCCTGTCGGTCAGACGCCGGTCGAGATCCTCCTGTCCAGCCCTGACCTGAAAGAGCGCCTGCTGCCCCGCATCGTCCATCGCGCGTTCGGCGGCATCTATATCGGTCTCGGTCACCCGCACATCGGTAGAGGCCGCCGAGACGCGCTTGCCGCCGCCCGCCCCGTCGCGCAAGGTCCATGGCCCGAGCGTGCGGGTCGCCGCCGGCGGCCATGTCGCGGCGAGTAGCGCGTCGACCTGACCCGCCGAAAGTGTCATTCCCGTCCTTCGGGGAAATGCCCCCGGAGCTTTTCCATCGCCGCATCCAGTGCGGCCGGGTCGCTTCCACGGATCACCACGTTGACGCCGAAGCCGTCTTCGGTCGTGAATGGATAGGATCCGACGCTGATCTCGGGATGGGCGCGCGCCACCTCGGAAAGCGGCCCGGCGATATCGCCCTCGCCGCGATCGACGCGGATCTGCCGGCTCTGCATCGGTGCGCCGCCCTTGAGCCGGGGCAGCAACCCGGCCAGCATCGCCTCGAAGATCTTCGGCACGCCCGCCATGACATGGATGTTGCCAAGCGTGAAACCCGGCGCGGCGGAAACCGGGTTTTCGATCAACACCGCGCCATCAGGAATGCGCGCCATCCGCAGCCGCGCCTCGTTCAGCTCCGATCCGCGCGCATCGTAATGCGCCTGCAGGATGGCGCGGGCATCCTCGCGCACGTCGATCGCCGCATCGCCTGCCGCAGCAATGCAGTCGGCCGTGATGTCGTCATGCGTGGGCCCGATGCCGCCTGAGGTAAAGACATGGTCATAGGCCACCGAGAGCGCCCGCGCGGCTTCGGTAATCGCTTCGGCCCGGTCGGCCACCACCCGCGCCTCGACCAGGTCGATCCCGTGCTCTGTCAGGCGGCCGGCCAGATGATGCATGTTGCTGTCGCGCGTGCGACCCGAGAGGATCTCGTCTCCGATGACCAGCATCGCGGCGGTGGGATTGGGCATGGCTGCGCTCCTTTGCGGGTCGCTCACGTTCTAGGCCGCGCGGGGACGGTTTCCAACGCCCACCCCCCGGGCTGGCAATCGAGAGGTTGGACGGCTATATTTCCGCTGCATCGAAACAGGAGCGCATTTCCGTGGACGAGACGAACCGCGGCCGCCTGACGAAAGACGGCATCCGGATCCACGATCAGGACGATTTCGGCGGCATGGCCCGAGCCGGGGCACTTGCCGCGTCGATCCTCGACGATCTGGCACCGCTCGTCGTGCCGGGGACCACGACCGGTGCGCTCGACCGCGCGATCGAGGAAGCGGTCGAGGCTGCAGGGGCGACATCTGCCACGATTGGCTACAAGGGCTACCGCCACGCCAGCTGCATCAGCGTGAACCACGTCGTCTGTCACGGCATTCCGGGCGACAAGGTCCTGAAGGACGGCGATATCCTCAACGTCGACGTGACGGTGATCGTCGATGGCTGGTACGGCGACACCAGCCGCATGTTCGTCGCGGGCAAGCTGTCACGGAAATCCGAGCGACTGCTCGACGTGACGCATGATGCGCTGATGCTGGGGATCGAGGCGGTGAAGCCGGGCGCGACCTTTGGCGATATCGGCCACGCGATCCAGTCCTATGTGGAGGCGCAGCGCATGTCTGTGGTGCGCGACTTCTGCGGCCACGGCCTCGGGCGGGTGTTCCATGCGCCCCCGAACGTGCTGCATTACGGCCGACCCGGAACCGGTGCACGGCTCGAGGAAGGGATGTTCTTCACGATCGAGCCGATGGTGAACCTTGGCCGCCCCGAGACGAAGGTTCTGGCCGATGACTGGACCGCGGTGACGCGCGACAAGTCGCTCTCGGCGCAGTTCGAGCATTCCGTGGGTGTGCGCGCGGACGGTGCCGAGATCTTCACCCTGTCGCCCAAGGGGCTGTTCCACCCCACCTATACCTGAGATCGCCATCGCGAGTGTGGCTCGCGATTACCCCAGTGCCACGCGCGCGAACGTGACGTGAGTGTCCCCGTATTTACGTTGATCCAGCGGGTCGAGTGCGCGGGGCAGGATGGGCGGCGCGGCTTCTTCCCAGACTATGAGGGCGCCATCCTCGATCCAACCCTGCGATAACGCAGCCTCGACCGCCCGTTCGCCCAGCCCCATGCCGTAGGGCGGATCGAGAAACACGAGGTCGAACGCCCGCGGTGCAGCCCCGAGCCGCGTCGCATCGCGTGTAACGATTCGGCCCTCGACCCCCAGAAGCGTCAGATTCCGGCGCAGGATGGCCTGCGCCTTGCGCCCGCTCTCGACAAAACAGACCGAGGCCGCGCCACGCGACAGGGTTTCGAGGCCCAGCGCCCCCGTCCCCGCGAAAAGGTCGAGCACATGCGCCCCCGTCACCGGATCGCCGAAGCGTCCGCCCGACAGCACGTTGAAAAGCGCCTCGCGCACGCGATCGGTCGTCGGGCGCAGATGCGCGGCGGGATCCCCCCGTCCGACCGGGCTGAGGGCGCGCCCGCGGTGGATGCCGCCGATGATCCTCACCTTGAAAGAAGCGGCTTCAGGTCGGCCTCCGGGTCGGCGATCACGTCGGGCGGAGCCGATTTTCCGGCCTCGATCAAACGCTTGCCGATCATGTAGGCTCGCGCGTCGTTCATCGCATCGACCGCGATCAGTGCGCCATCACGGTAATACCAATGTGACCGCTCTCCCTCGGACTTGCCGGGTCGTGCAACGACACGGTCATGGCCGTGATTGAGCCCTGCGATCTGCAGCTTGACGTCGTACTGGTCCGACCAGAACCACGGCGCGGGCAGGTAATCCTCGTCCGCGCCCAGCATGTTGCGCGCAACCTGCTCGCCCATGTCGATCGCGTTCCCGACCGATTCGATGCGCAGACGCTGCCCCCGGATCGACAGCGAGGCGCAGTCCCCCGCGGCCCAGACATGCGGATCCGAGCTGCGCCCGCGCGCATCGACCGCCACGCCGTTGTCGACTTCGATCCCCGCTTCTTCGGCGATGGCACAACGCGGGATCATCCCGATCCCCACGATCACCAGGTCGCAATCTATGCGACTCCCGTCCTCGAGCTCGGCCCCCGTGACGGTCCCCGCCGCGCCCGTGAGGCGCTTCAACGCGGTGCTTTCACGGATCTCGACACCGTTGCGGCGATGAAGTTCGCGGAAGTAGCCGGCCGTTTCGGTCGCGGCCACACGTCCCAGGATCCGCTGTGCCGCCTCGATCAGCGTCACCTCGACCCCGAGCTTGCGCGCGACCGCCGCCGCTTCCAGCCCGATGTAGCCGCCACCGACGACCAGCATGCGCGACGCGGATCCGAGCCGTGGCTCGATCCGGTCGATATCGGCGAGGGTGCGGATCGTGAAAACGCCGTCGAGCGTGCCACCCATCTCCTCCGGCAAGGTGCGCGGCAGAAGACCGGTACAGATGGCGAGCTGGTCGTAGTGCAGGACCTCCTCACCCACGCGCACCGTCCTTGCATCGGTGTCGAGATCCGACGCGGGCGTTCCCAGCATCAGCCGCACGCGATTGTCGTCGTAGAAGGCATCCGATCGCAGGAAGAGCCGTTCGCGCGCGAAGTCGCCCAAAAGATACCCTTTGGAAAGCGGCGGGCGCTGGTATGGAGGCACCGGCTCTGCCCCGACGAGGGTGATCTCGCCCTCGAACCCCTCCTGACGCAGGCGTCCGATCAGCGCGCTTGCGGCCTGTCCCGCGCCGAGGACGACGATATGCGACATGAGGGGGTTCCCCGATCTGGCGATGATGCGGGGGCCACCCTATAACCGGGCCGAGGACCAAGGCAATCTCCCGAAAGGATCTGGCCCATGACTATCGCCGAAGGCGACAGGCTCCCGAACGCAACGCTTCTCCGGATGGGCGATGACGGCCCCGAGGGGGTCGAGCTCGCAACCCTGACGAAGGGGCGCAAGATCGTCATCTTCGGCCTTCCGGGGGCCTATACGGGCGTCTGCACGACCGCCCACGTGCCGAGTTTCATCCGCACGCGCGACGATTTCGTGGCCAGGGGCATAGACGAGATCGCCTGCATCGCCGTGAACGATCCCTTCGTGATGCGCGCCTGGGGCGACAGCACAGGTGCCGCGGCTGCGGGGATCACGATGCTGAGCGATGCGGGATCGGACTTCACCAAGGCCATCGGCCTGGAATTCACCGCGCCGCCCGTGGGCTTCTACGATCGCTCGCGCCGCTACGCGATGGTGGTGGATGACGGTCATGTCGTCACGCTTCATGTCGAAGAAGGCGCGGGCACCTGCGACATGTCGGGTGGCGAAGCGCTCCTCGCCACCCTCTGATGCTTCAGGTAAGCTCCTCGTCCTCGCGCACCACGTCCTCTTCGGATGAGGCACTGAGCGTGTGGACGGGGGTCGGCGGATCGCCCTCGTGGGTGTGCAGAGTGCGCGTGGGGAACGGGATCGGCACGTCGTGCGCGTCGAGCTGCTCCTTCACCCTACGCTTCATATCCGCCTGATAGGCGAAGTAATCGGCCGACTTGCACCAGACCCTCACCAGGAAATCGCAGGAGAAATCCCCCAGATTGTTGATCTGGATGAACGGTTCGGGATCGGTCATCGACCGGGCATCGGACATGATCGTCTCGCGGATGACCTTCTCGGCCTGACCCAGATTGGCACCGTAGCCGACGCCGAATGTCCATTCCGCGCGGCGGAGATCGTAGACCGAATAATTGACGATCGTGTTTCCCCAGACCTGGCTGTTGGGGATGATGATCTGGACGTTCCCGATCGAGGCGAGTTCGGTAAAGTTGAGCGAGATGTCCTTCACCGTACCCATCTGGCCGCTGATCTCGACGAAATCGCCGTTCTTGATCGGTCTGAAGAAGATGATCATCACGCCCGCCGCAACGTTCGACAGCGTTCCCTGCAGCGCGAGGCCGATGGCCAGACCCGCCGCACCGATCACCGCCACAACGCTTGTCGTACGGACCCCGAAGGTGTTCAGCACGAACAGGATCGAGAAGCCCAGAATGATGTAGCGGACGATATTACCGAGAAAGTTGAATAGCGTCTCGTCGAGATGCTGGGTGCGTCCGCCGATGGAGCGGATGCGCCGGCCGGCCCAACCGCCCAGCAGGAAGCCGATCGTGAGGATCACGATCGCAGCCAGCACGTCGCCAAGCAGCGAAACGAGGAATTCGAGGGTCAGCAAGTCCGCAAGCGCCGTGCCGCCCATGATCGGATAGGTGAAGATGTCTTCGATCATCTGAAAATATCGTCCATCTGATGCGCCAAATTTATGTCGAGGCGGGAGAGACCACCCACATCATGAGTTGTCAACGTCACCTTCACCGTGCGGTAGACGTTCGACCATTCGGGGTGGTGGTTCATCTTTTCGGCCCGAATCGCCACCTCGCTCATCCAGCCGAAGGCCGCCGCGAAGTCGCGGAACCGGAACGTCCGGGAGATCGAATCCTGCCCGGGTCCGAGCGTCCAGCCGTTCTCGAGAAGAGGTTCGAGCGCCTCATCCCGCTCTTCGGGCGTCATGAGAAGGGTCATTCTGGCTCTCCCTGCGGTTTGCGGAACGGACCATAGCTCGTCAGGACCTCGATCTCCTCGTCGACCGCGGCACGCTCGGCCACGAGATACTGCTCGACCGCGCGGGCGAAACCCTCGTCGGCGATCCAGTGGAGCGAATGGGTCGGCACAGGCAGGTAGCCGCGCGCGATCTTGTGCTCGCCCTGCGCGCCGGCCTCGACGCGGGTCAGCCCATGCGCCAGCGCCCAGTCGATCGCCTGATAATAGCAGAGTTCGAAATGGAGCGCGTTGTGATCCTCCACACAACCCCAGTAGCGACCGTAGAGCGTTTCACGACCTATGAAGTTGAGCGCGCCTGCGATCGGCCGTCCCTCGCGGAAAGCCATGATCAGCAGGATATCGTCTCGCAGCCGCTCCTGCGCGATCTCGAAGAATTCGCGGGTAAGGTAGGGCGTACCCCATTTGCGCGCGCCGGTATCCTGGTAGAAACGCCAGAATGCGTCCCAGTGCTCGGGCAGGATCTCGTCTCCGGTCAGGATGCGGATCTCGCCGCCGAAGGCTTGTGCGGTCTCGCGTTCCTTGCGGATGTTCTTGCGTTTTCGGCTCGAGAGCGAGGCCAGGAAGCCCGCGAAATCGCCATAATCCTGATCGAGCCAGTGATATTGCTGCCCGGTGCGTCTGAGCAGACCCATCTCCTCGCCCGTCTCGGCCTCGTCCCTGGTGCAAAAGGTTATGTGCAACGACGACAGCTCGTTGTCGCTGGCGATCCTGAGCGCGCCCTGCAGCAGCGCCGCGCGCCCCGCCTCTTCGAAGCCCGCGCGGATCAGCAGACGGCGGCCGGTCGCGGGTGTGAAGGGCACCGCGATCTGCAGCTTGGGGTAGTAGTGTCCGCCCGCCCGTTCGTAGGCATGCGCCCAGTTGTGATCGAAGATATATTCGCCTTGGCTATGCCCCTTGGCATAGAGCGGTGCGCAGGCAATGAGCTGCCCCCCCATCCGCGCGGCGAGATATTGCGGCTGCCAGCCCGTCCCGGGACCCACCGATCCCGAAGCCTCTAGCGCGAGGAGGAACCGATGCGTCGTGAAGGGATCGCGCGGACGTCCATCCGCGGCCTCGGGACAGGCGCAGGCATCCCAGTCCGCCGGGTCGATCTCGGCGAGGCTTGAATGAGCGGTGAGTTCCAGGAGCTGGTCTGACATGGCCGGAGAAGGTGGCCCAACCCGCCAAGGGTTCAAGCCGGACGATAGCCCTCGAAGGTGATATTGTGCGCCACGCGACGCGCCGACGCCTCTTCTGCAGGCGTGCGGATCGTCCAGCAGAGGATCGTGGCCCCGGTCTTCGCGAGGTCCCCGAGGCGGGAATTGGCGAGATCGCGGTGATCGTGGCTTACGAAGTCGGCACCGATCCTCTCGTAATCAGCGATCCGGCCAAGTGCCGTGCGCTTCTCAGGCGAAAGATCCGCCGGATACCCCGACGCCGCCATCGAGGTGATGCCCCGCGGGATGCCAAGCGGCAGGTGCGCGACGAGATCTGGATCGAAGGACATGACGGCGGCTGGCGCGTCGTGGACCTGACGTGCCCGTAGGACGCATTCCACCATCGCGCGGGCCAAGGCCTCGCCGCTTTCGGCCTGTGTCTTGATCTCGATGAGAAGCGGAACGCGCCCCGCCACGAGATCGAGCACGCGTTCGAGCGTGGGAATCGTGTCGCCCCCGCCGCCGAGCGCGATTCGCGAGAGTTCGGCCGCACTTCGGGCACGGACCGGGCCGGTCTCGTCGGTCAGACGGTCGAGATCCGCGTCGTGGAATACCACGGGCACGCCATCGCCGCTCGCCTGCACGTCGAGTTCGATGCCGTAGCCTGCTTCGATCGCGGCCCGGAAGGCGGTCTCGCCGTTCTCGATCCGGCCGGCATCGCGGTCATGAAGCCCGCGATGCGCGATCGGCCGGTCGAGGAACGCGAGAGGCAGCGTCATGCGATCTGGAAGATCCCTTCGATCTCGACGCTGACGCCCATGGGAAGCGACGCGGCGCTGACCGCCGAACGCGCATGCCGCCCTGCATCGCCCAGCGCTTCGGCCAGGAAGTCGGAGGCACCGTTGATGACCTTGGGCTGGTCGGTGAACTCCGGCGTCGAGTTGACGAAGCCCGTCAACTTGACCACCCGCACAAGACGGTCGAGCTCGCCGCCGCAGGCGGCCTTCACCTGAGCCAGCAGGCTGATCGCGCAGAGCCGGGCAGCCCGTGCGCCTTCCTCGACCGACACATCCTGCCCGACCTTGCCGGTCAGGAGCGTTCCCGCCTCCATGCTGACCTGGCCCGAGACGTGGACGATGTCGCCCACGATCACGTAGGGCACGTAGTTGGCGGCCGGGGTCGGTGCCTCGGGAAGGGTCACGCCCAGTTCGGCCAGCCTGTCTTCGATCTTGCTCATGTCGTTTCCTCAGCTTTCGCGGAATGCCTTGTTGAAGTAGTCGGCCAGCGGTTTGACCAGATAGGCGATCGGCGTGCGGTCCTCGGTTCGCAGGAAGGTCTCGACCGGCATGCCCGGGATCAGGATCCGGTTCTCCGGCAGACGTTCCATCTCGCCGGGTTTCAGCGCGATCTCGGCGCGGTAATAGTTCCGCTGGCTCGCCTCGTCCACGAAGCTGTCGGCAGAAATCTGCAGGACCTCGCCGAAGAGTTCTGGCGTGGTGCGCGCGTCGAAGGTGCTGAACCTCAGCGTGACCTCCTGTCCGACATCGACCGAATCGATGTTGATGGGGTCGATCTGCGCCGCGATGATGAGCGGCCGATCCTGCGGCACGATATAGGCGACCGGGTCAGCCGGACGCACGACCGACCGCTCGGCATAGACGGTAAGGCCGTAGACGATCCCGCCGACAGGGGCGCGGATCTCGGTCCGGGCCAGCTGTTCGCTGAGGCTGTCGACCTCCTCGCGGACCTCGAATTCGCGCACGCCCAGATCGCGCAACTCGGTGATCGCCTCCTCCCGGCGCTGCGTGTCGAGCCCGAGGATCTGGGTGTCGATCTCAGCGATGCGCTCTCCGGCTTCCGCGGCGCTCGCCCCGAGTTCGCCCACCTGACCCTGCAGGCGTGCCTCCTCGCGGCGCAGGGACAGCACACGGCTCGACTGCGCGAGACCTCTGTCGAAGAGCGATTGCTGATCGGCAAGCTCTTCCTGAATGAGCGAGAGCTGCGATTCCAGCGCCGCCTGCTGCGATGTGATCCCGTCGATCTGCCGCGAGATCTGCGTGCTGCGCCCCTGAAGCTGCGTCTTCAGCTGCGCGTTCGTCTCGCGGCGAGCCTCGAAGAGGCTGCGCTGCCCCGCGACCAGTTCTTCCCCCTCGGGCCCCGAATCGCGCAGCGTCTCGGGCACGGACAGCTCGTCGGCACCGTCGCGCTCCGCCTCTAGCCTCGCACGCCGCGCGAGGATCTCGTGGAGCTGGCTGCGCGCCGTGGCGAGCCGGTTGCTCAGAAGAACGGTATCGAGCCGGACGAGCACGTCGCCCGCCTCGACCCTGTCGCCCTCGTCAACGAGGATCTCGGTCACGACGCCGCCATCGGGATGCTGAACGACCTGGCGGTTGCGCTCGACCTCGATCCGGCCGGACGCGATGATCGCGCCCGAGATCTCCGTCATGGCGGCCCAGCCTCCGAAGCCCCCCACGAGGAAAAGGAGCGCCGCGAGCCCCAGAACCACGGGGCCGCGGGCCGACCATCGTCGCGTGCTTTCCGCCGCCGCGCCGCCTCCGTCGCGGGCCTGCGTCGCGGGCAGTTGGGCCGGCTTGATCTTCGCGATTTCCTTGCCCTTGCTCATGACACGCCTCCCTGAGGTGCCTTCTGGATCTGCTTGTAGTTCTTCGTGACCTCGCGAAGGACCTCGTCCTTCGGCCCGAAGGCCCGGCGCATGCCGTTCTCCATCACGAGGAGCTTCTCGCAGCTTTCGATGGCCGAGGGGCGATGCGCCATGATGATGATCGCGCCGCCCGCCTCCTTCACCGCCTTCATCGCGGCGTTCATCGCCACCGATCCCTCGTTGTCGAGGTTCGAGTTCGGCTCGTCGAGGACCAGCATCACGGGATTGCCGAACATCGCACGGGCAAGGCCGATGCGCTGGACCTGGCCCCCCGACAGCCTGCCGCCCGCGCTGCTGACCTGCGTGTCGTACCCGTCTGGCAGCTTCAGGATCATCTCGTGAACGGCGGCCTTCTGCGCGGCCTCCACGATGTCCTCGTCGCGCGCATCGGGCTGCATCCTCGCGATGTTCTGCGCGATGGTCCCGTCGAAAAGCTGCACGCGCTGCGGCAGATAGCCGATATGCTGTCCCAGCACGTCGGGCTCGTACTGGTCGAGCGATGCGCCATCGAGCCGGATCTTGCCGCCCGCCGTACGCCAGACGCCGACGATGGCGCGCGCGATGGTCGACTTGCCCGAACCCGACGGACCGATGATGCCGAGCGCCTCGCCCGGCCCCACGTCGAAGGACACCATCCTGACGGAGGCCTGCTGCTGGCCCGGCGGAATGATCGTGACCTGATTGACCGACAGCTTTGCGGCCGGGCGGGGCAGCGCGGTGCGGGCGGGCTCTTCGGGAACGGTCGCCAGAAGTTCGGCGAGGTTCGACCACCCCTGCTGCGCCCGTTGCCACAACGACCATTGCCCGAGCGCCATGTCGACGGGTGCGAGCGCGCGGCCCAGCAGGATCGAGCCCGCGATCATGCCGCCCGCCGTCATCTCGCCCCCGAGCACGAGATAGGCCCCGAGGCCCAGCATCGCGGATTGCAGGAACAGCCGGAACGTCTTGGTCAGCGTCGTGAACCGTCCGCCCATGTCGCTCGCCGTGATCGTCTCGTCGAGCGATCGGCTGCGTAGAACCTGCCAGCGGTCGAAGGTCGCGTGCTGCATCCCGAGCGAGCGGACCATCTCCGCCTCCTGGCGGATCTGCTCCGACATCCGCTCGGCGCGGACCTGCGCGGCATTGGCCGCCGCGACCGGATGGCGCGTCGTCATCTGGTTCAGAGCGGCCACCCCGATCAGCAGCAGCGACCCGCCGAGCGCGAGAATCCCCAGCCACGGGTGCAGGATCGCGATGACCCCGAGGAAGATCGGCGTCCACGGAATGTCGAACAGCGCGGTCAGCACTGGGGTCGAGAGCAGCCTCTGCACGGATTCGAGATCGCGCAGGTTGTTCGTCTCGGCGTCTGAATCGGGCAGGACCGCCGATTTGCGGACCATGGCCGCGAAGACCCGCCGATCGAGCCGCGCCTGGAACCGCGCCCCGATACGCGCAAGAATCCGCCCCCGTGCATAATCGAGGATCCCCATCACCAGGAACAGGAACGCCATGAGTGCCGTCAGCGCGACGAGCGTCGCTTCCGATCGCGAGCCCAGCACCCGGTCGTAGACCTGAAGCATGTAGAGGGGTCCGGTCAGCATCAGCAGGTTCACGAACAGGCTGAAGATCCCCACCGTCCAGAAGAGCGACCGGCTTTCGGCTCTGGTGCGCGAAAGCTCCTCGCGCCCCTTCCTGGTATCGATGCCCTTGGCCAAGATCGACCTCCTGCCCCGTGCAGGGCGAATTGGTTGCGTGTGCGGATAAGCGTTGCCCTTAGGTACGCGCGCTATAGCCGTAAAGTTTTAATTTGATGAAAGCGGGAACCCGCCGGATGCCCTTTCAGCGCCCCTTCAACATCTCGGTGAAGTGCAGCGCGCCCGCCTCTCCGGTCAGGCGCGCACGATAGACAGGCATCGATTCGGCCACCCGCATCGCGTAGTTGCGGGTCTCGTCGAAGGGGATGAGCTCGATCCAGTCGATCACGTCCACCGTGTCCTCGCGTGGATCTCCGTTGGCCGCGATCCACTGGCTCGGACGTCCCGGCCCGGCATTGTAGCCCGAGGAGACGAGCACCGGATTATCCCCGAACCGCTCAATGAGACCCGCGAGATATGCCGTGCCGAGCGTCGCGTTGTAGCCCGGGTCGGAGAAGAGCCGGTCCGACGAATAGGGCAGACCGAGGCCCCGTGCCACGTCGCGCGCCGTTCCGGGCATGAGCTGCATCAGACCCCGCGCGCCGACGCCGCTCGCCACGCCGGGATCGAATTCGGATTCGCGCCGCGCGATCGAAAGCGCCAGCGCCAACTCGACCGGATTTTCGGCCACTCCCATCTCGACCACCGGATAATAGGGACGCGGCAGCGTGATCCCGCCTTCGGCGGCGCGCTTGGCGATCATCACCGCGATATGCGGCTCGCCCAGATCGAGGACCAGCTGCGCGAGCGTGCCGATCTCCTCCTCGTCCAGGCTCTCGCTCAGATGGGTCAGGAACCGCTCGGCAAGATCCCTCTGTCCCGCCGCCTGCAACGCCAGCCCGGCCTCGAGCACGGTGCTGCCGCGAAACGCGGCCTCGGCCATCGGCGGATAGGTCTGCAGCCCCATCAGTTCGGGATCGAGTGGCTGTCCGAGCTTCTCCGCGGCAAGCAATCCGTAGAAGCTTGTCTGATGCTCCGCTCCGCGTTCGTAGGCCGAGCGCGCCTCGGCCTGCCGGCCCAGCGCCTCGTAGGCGCGGCCCGTCCAGTATCCCGCCCGCCCGAGCGAGATCGGCGTGCCGACCGCTGCGCCGAACCGCTCGAAATGCGCAAGAGCCACATCCGGACGCTCGAGGTAGCGCAGCGCGAGAAATCCAGACAGCCACTCGAGATCGGCAAAACTCGCACCCTCACTCAGCCAGTGATGCGCCGCGATGTCATAGGCGATCTCCGGGTTGCCCGCGCGGAGCTGACGCCGCACGAGGTCCCGACGGTCCCGCGCCCAGGCATCGGGCCGGCCGAGCGTCTCGGCACTGACGCTCTGACGCCTCAGGATCGCGATCGCGCGGTCGTGGTCGCGCGCGTCCATCGCCGCGCGGAACTGGAGATGCGTGACGCCTGGGTCGGCCGCCATCTCCGGCGACAGATCGGCGGGCAATCCGCCCCCGCGGGCGGCGAGCCTCACGGCGGCGCGCTGGCGCGCCTCCTCGGGCAGGTCGCGCCCGATCGCACGGCGCAGCGCGGCGTCCGCGCCGTCCCAGAACATCTGGTCGGCCCGCGCGGACTCCAGCGCCCGAAGCGCGTCGGGATAGAACGCGAGAAGCGTGTCCTCCGCCCCCTCGCCCAGCGACCGCTCGACCCATGCAAGCGCCGCCTGCGCCTCGGCATCGCCTTCACGCCCGAGCTGGCGATACGCCCGCACGAGCGCGAGCGTGCCGGCCCCCGAAACGGGCTCCGCGCCGCCGAAGAAGTCGACGACGTCTTGCGCCGTCGCGTCGTCGGCGATCACCGGCGGCACCGTCTCTTCCGAGCGTCGGCGCAGCAGGTCGAGCCCCGGCCAGTCCGGATTGCGCCTCAGAAAACCCAGCGCCTCTTCGAACGTGCCGCGTCCGTCGCGCAGACGGATCCATTCGATCACGTCGCGCGCCACCGGGCCCGACAGTCCCGCCGCGTCGATCGCATCCGTGAAGGATCCCCGCGAAAGGTCCTCGAACGCCCGCGCCAGCCCGCGCGAGGGGTCGCCCTCGATCGCGTCGAGATCGGGCGGCTGCGCCCAGACCATCGTCGCGGCGATCATCGGAACGGAGAGGGACATGAGGAAACGTCGCATCGCGCGACACGATACGCAAAGCGCGCCGATGGGCCAACTCACGAACTTGGCAATGCCGGGCGGCGCGGATAGGGTGCGTGCGGGCTCCGAGGCGGGCCCAGCGCATGCGTCAGGAAGAAGGATTTCGAGATGTTCAAGGGCTCCTACGTCGCCATGGTCACGCCGTTCAAGGACGGTGCGCTGGACCTCGATGCCCTGAAACGTCTCGTGGACTGGCACGTGGACGAGGGCACAGACGGCCTCGTTCCCGTCGGCACGACCGGCGAGACGCCGACGCTCAGCCATGCCGAGCACGAGGAGACGATCGCCGCGGTCGTGCGCGCCGCCAGGGGTCGCGTGCCCGTCATCGCGGGTTGCGGATCGAACAACACGATCGAGGGTATGGGCCTCATTCGCCACGCGAAGGAGATTGGTGCCGATGCCGCGCTGGTCGTCACGCCCTATTACAACAAGCCGACGCAGGATGGCCTCTACGAGCACTTCCGCGCGATCCACGACGCGGCCGAGCTGCCCATCGTCATCTACAACATCCCCGGCCGGTCGGTCGTCGACATGACGCCCGCCACGATGGCCCGCCTGGCCGAGCTTCCGCGCATTGTCGGCGTGAAGGACAGCACCGGCGACGTCGTTCGGGTAAGCGAGCAGCGCGCGCTCTGCGGTCCCGACTTCGTCCAGCTTTCGGGTGAGGATGCCAGCGCGCTCGGCTTCAACGCGCATGGCGGCGTGGGCTGCATCAGCGTGACCGCGAACGTCGCTCCGAGACTCTGCGCCGAGTTCCAGCATGCCACTCTCTCGGGCGACTGGGCCCGCGCGCTGGAGCTTCAGGATCGCCTCCTGCCGCTCCATCAGGCCGTATTCACCGAACCGGGCCTCGTCGCCGCGAAATACGGGCTCTCGCTGCTCGGTCGCTGCCGCGAGGAAGTACGCCTTCCGCTGGTGGGTCTGAGCGAAGGCACCAAGCTTCTGATGAAGGACACGATGGCCGCGCTCGACCTTCTGTGACGCAGCCTCCGGCCCCCCGGACCTGATCCGCGGGGCCCCTCTACGGCACCACCCGCCCCGCCTCACCGCTGGACAGAGCGCGCTGCCGCGCCTATCTGCACCGGCATGGCCAAACCCAAGGACAATCCGAACTACAAGATCATCGCCGAGAACCGGCGCGCACGGTACGATTACGCGATCGAAAGCGATCTCGAATGCGGTATCGTGCTGCAAGGCTCCGAGGTGAAGTCGCTCAGGACCGGGCAATCCAACATCGCCGAGAGCTATGCCTCCGTCGAGGATGGCGAGCTCTGGCTCGTCAACTCCTACATTGCGCCCTACAATCCGGCCATGTTCGGCCACGAGGATCGCCGCCGGCGCAAGCTCCTCGCCAACAGCCGCGAGCTCGCCAATCTCTGGTCCGAGACACAGCGCAAGGGCATGACGCTCGTCCCGCTCGTGCTCTATTTCAACCATCGCGGCGTGGCCAAGCTCAAGATCGGCATCGCCAAGGGCAAGAAGGCCCCCGACAAGCGCGAAACCGCCGCCAAACGCGACTGGCAGCGGCAGAAGCAGCGCCTTCTCAAGGAATCCGGATAAGCTCGATGCGTGTGGCAGTCGTTGCCGCCGCGGCGCGCTCGCGGTAAGCCGGATCTCGCATGCCGGATGCGAGGAGGTGCCCCGATGCGCGACGATCCCGAAACGCTGGTCTCGACCGAATGGCTCGCAGCCCATCTCGGCGATCCCGACCTCAAGCTCGTCGATGCGAGCTGGTACCTGCCCGACGCCGATCGCGATGCCCGCGCCGAATACGAGGCAGGGCATATTCCCGGCGCGGTCTTCCTCGACATCGATGCGGTCTCCGACACGGCCTCCGACTTGCCCCACATGGCCCCGTCGCCCGAAACCTTCGCCGAGCATATCGGTGCCATGGGCATCGGCGACGGCGACCGCGTGGTGATCTACGACGGCGCCGGCCTCTTTTCGGCCGCGCGCGGATGGTGGCTCTTCCGCCTCATGGGCAAGCGTGACGTGGCCGTGCTCGACGGCGGATTGCCGAAATGGCGCGCCGAGGGCTACCCGGTCGAGGACATGCCCCCCGAAATCACGCAGGCCCGTTTCACCGCCGACCCGGATCCCTCCCTCGTCCGCGATGCGGGTGCCATCACGACCGGAACGGCGCAGATCGTCGATGCCCGCGCCGCATCGAGGTTTCGCGGCGAAACCTCCGAGCCGCGACCCGGCCTGCGTGCGGGCCATATTCCGGGCGCGCGCAACCTTCCCTTCGCGCAGGTGCTGAACCCCGACGGCACGATGAAGGGCGACGACGATCTGCGCGCGGCCTTCGCCGGGGCCGGCGTCGATCTCGAACGGTCCATCGTCACCTCCTGCGGATCGGGCGTGACGGCGGCGATCCTGTCGCTGGCTCTCGCGCGGGTCGGTCATGCCGACTGGTCGCTCTACGACGGATCCTGGGCCGAATGGGGCGCACGCGAAGACCTTCCAATCGCCACCGGAGACGCATGATGCTGAGCCATCTCAAGGAACAGCCTGCCGACAAGATCCTGATGCTCATGCAGGCCTTCCGCGAGGATCCTCGCGAGGACAAGATCGACCTCGGCGTCGGCGTCTTTCGCGACGCGGAAGGCCGCACGCCGATCATGGCCGCCGTGAAGGAGGCCGAACAGCGTCTCTGGCGCGCCGAGACGACGAAATCCTATACCGGCCTCGCGGGCGACCCGGACTATGCCCGCGCGCTCGGCGATCTGATCCTGGGCGACGCCGTGGCACCCGACCGCCGGGCCGCGATCGCCACGCCCGGCGGTACCGGGGCCGTGCGACAAGCGCTTGAGCTCATGCGGATGGCTGCGCCCGATGCGCGGATCTGGGTGTCGGATCCGACCTGGCCCAATCACCTGTCGATCATCAACCATCTCTCTCTTGGAATGCAGGCCTATCGCTATTTCGACAATGCAACCGGGCATGTCGATTTAGATGGAATGTGCGCCGATCTGGCCGGAATGGCGCAGGGCGATCTGGTCCTGCTGCACGGGTGCTGCCATAACCCGACCGGTGCGAACCTCACGCTTGGGCAATGGGACAAGATCGCCGATCTGATCGAGCGGACCGGCGCGATTCCCTTCATCGACATCGCATATCAGGGCTTCGGCGACGGGCTCGATGCGGATGCGGCCGGGCTGCGCCGCCTGGCGGCACGGCTGCCGCAGATGCTGATCGCGGCGAGTTGCTCGAAGAATTTCGGAATCTACCGCGAGCGCGCAGGCCTTCTGATCGCCATCGCACCCGATGGGGATGCCGCGAAGCGCGCCCAGGGAACGCTGTCGCATCTCAACCGCCAGAATTACAGCTTTCCGCCCGATCACGGTGCCCGCCTCGTCACAATGGTTCTGACCGACGACACACTGCGTGCCGATTGGCAGGATGAACTCGAGACGATGCGGCAGGGGATGCTGTCGCTCCGCCGGCAACTGGCCGACGAGCTGCGCCAGAGGTCCAATTCCGACCGGTTCGACTTCATCGCGGACCATCGAGGCATGTTCTCACGACTGGGCGCGACGCCAGACCAGGTCGAGGCGATGCGGCGCGATCACGGCATCTATATGGTGGGCGACAGCCGCATCAACATTGCAGGCCTGAACGCCCGCACGGTGCCGATCCTCGCCGCCGCGATGATCGACGCAGGTCTCTGAGGAAAAAGGCGAGGATGGCCGCGCCGGGCAGCTACCGTTTCAGGGCGGCCCGGCTCGACGATCTTCCGATGCTGCGCCTCTGGCTTGCGACGCCCGAGGTGTCGCGCTGGTGGGATCAAAGCGATCCCTTTAACGCGGATGAACTCACCGATCCGCGGCTCGCGCAATGGATCGTGCATTACGCGGACCAGCCCTTTGCCTACATTCAGGATTACGCGACCTCCGCATGGCCCGCCGCCCATTGGCAGGATCTGCCCGACGGCACGCGCGGCATCGACCAGTTCATCGGAGTGCCTGAAATGCTTGGACAGGGGCATGGGCCGGCCTTTGTCGCGCGGCGGATGCAGGCGCTTTTCGATGCTGGCAGTCCGGCGATCGTCACCGATCCGCACCCGGAGAATGCGCGGGCCATCGCGGCCTATCGACGTCTCGGCTTTCGGGCCATGGGGCCACCGCGAGACGTGAAGGGCGGCGCGATCGTCCCGATGATCGCGACCGCGCCGCCCTGAAAACACCAACCCCGGCGCGGGGAGAGGAACGCGCCGGGGTCGTCTTCACCAGAAGGTTCGGGAGGAGGATCAACCCCTGGTGAATTCCGGATAGGCCTCCATGCCCAGCTCGCTGACGTCGAGCCCCGCGATCTCGGCCTCTTCGCTGACGCGCAGGCCCATCACCGCCTTGAGGATCAGCCAGACGACCATGCTGACCACGAAGACGAAGATGCCGATCGAGGCAAAGCCGATGAACTGCGTCACGAAGCTGGTGCCTTCGGTATAGAACGGCACGGCCATGGTGCCCCAGAAGCCCGCGATGAGGTGCACGGGGATCGCGCCCACCACATCGTCGATCTTGAGCTTGTCGAGCAGCGGGATGGTGTAGACCACGATGACGCCGCCGATCGCACCGATCCAGAGCGCCCCGAAGAGCGACGGGTCGAGCGGCCCCGCGGTGATCGAGACGAGGCCCGCAAGCGCGCCGTTCAGAACCATGGTAAGGTCGATCTTGCCGAAGGAGACCTGCGACAGGATGAGTGCCGCAACCGCGCCGGCCGAGGCCGCCATGTTGGTGTTGGCGAAGATCCGGCCGACATCGGTGATGTCGCCCACGGTTCCGGCGGCGAGCTGCGAGCCGCCGTTGAAGCCGAACCAGCCGAGCCACAGGATGAACGTGCCGAGCGTGGCGAGGGGCAGGTTCGAGCCGGGGATCGGCACGACGCGGCCGTCCTTGCCGAACTTGCCGACCCGGGCACCGAGCACGATCGCCCCGGCGAGAGCCGCGAAGCCGCCGGCCGCATGCACGAGGGTCGAGCCCGCGAAGTCCGAGAAGCCAAGCTCGCTCAGCCAGCCGCCGCCCCACTGCCAGGATGCCTCGATCGGATAGATGAAGCCGGTCAGTACCACGACGAAGACCAGGAACGGCCAGAGCTTGATGCGCTCGGCAAGCGTACCCGACACGATCGACGCGGTGGTGGCGCAGAACATGAGCTGGAAGAAGAAGTCGGAAGCGACCGATGCGTAGTCGAGCGCGGCCGCATCGGCCGCGAGGCCCACGGGTTCGAGCACGGCCGGCGAGAAGAGCGTGCCGAGATAGCCCGCAACGATCCATCCATCACCCGGATACATCAGATTGAAGCCCACCAGCCAGTACATGAGCGACGCGATCGAGAAGAGCGCGATGTTCTTGGTGAGCTGGGTCGCGGTGTTCTTCGAACGCACGAGGCCCGCCTCGAGCATGGCGAAGCCCGCCGCCATCCAGAAGACGAGGAAGCCGCCGATGAGGAACAGCAGCGTCGTCATGATGTAGGGGCCGATCTGGTCGAAGCCCGGGGCGGCGGCCTCGGCCGTCTCGGTCGCCTCCTGGGCGACGGCGGCCAGCGGCATCAGCACGGCCGCGGCACTCAGAGAAATACGTGTCGTCAATGTCATCTTGATTGAATCCCTTGTTCCCCGTGGCGGCTCAGATGGCGTCTTCGTTGGTTTCGCCCGTGCGCACGCGCATCGCGCTCTCGACGTCGAGCACGAAGATCTTGCCGTCGCCGATCTTGTCGGTCTTGGCCGTGGTCGAGATCGTCTCGACGACCTGATCGACCATCTCCGCGCTCACCACGATCTCGAGCTTGACCTTCGGCACGAAGTTCACGGCGTATTCAGCCCCGCGATAGATTTCGGTATGCCCCGATTGCGATCCGAATCCCTTGATCTCGGTCACCATCATTCCGCGTACCCCGATGGCGGTCAGCGCCTCACGGACCTCCTCGAGCTTGAACGGCTTGATTGCTGCAATGATGAGTTTCACGTCCCTGTCGTCCCCTGATGATTATGCGATGCGACCCGCCCCCGGGCCTGTCTCGCCCAAGAAAGCGGGGGTGATGAGGCCGGATCAATCTTCGGCACCCGACAGGGATGGGTGAAAACGCATCAAACGCACAATTTTTGCACAATACGTTTGGCGTGATTAAAAATTGGTCGAAAGAGAGTCGCGCGGCATGTTGCAAGCGCGTTTCGGTTACCCACCTTAGCCGCTATGCTCTCGCGAAAGAGCAGTCAGACAAGAAGGACCGGGCCATGGCCAGCTCCGGCAAAGGCAAGCGCCCGCTCGTGGCGCATCGACGGCAGACGCGCGGCACCCCCAAGGAGACGCCCCGGAAGACCCGCACCCGGACACCCCGTGCGCGGCGACAGGGTCCGATCGGATGGGTTGCAGGCCTCATCCGGAGCGTCATGCGGCTGTTCTTCGGGCTCGTCCTGCGCGGTGTCGTGGTCGCGGCGCTGATCCTAGGGATGGCGACCTGGTATCTCTATTCAACGCTTCCGCCGGTGGGAGACCTGCTCGACGGGCGCGCGCGCGGATCGGTCACCATGCTCGATCGCGACGGAGAGGTCTTTGCCTGGCGGGGCGAGCAGTTCGGCGGCCAGATCGACGCACAGACGATCTCTCCGAACCTCAGGAACGCGATCATCTCGACCGAGGATCGCCGGTTCTACAGCCATTTCGGGGTCAGCCCGCGCGGCATCGCCGGCGCGATCCGCATCAACCTGAGCGAGGGGCGCAGCGCCTTGTCCGGGCATGGCGGGTCGACCATCACGCAGCAGACGGCCAAGCTCCTCTGCCTCGGCGTTCCCTACGATCCCGACGAATGGGAGAGCGAGGCCGCCTACGAGGAGGATTGCCGCCGCGGCTCGCTCTGGCGCAAGGCCAAAGAGGCCGTCTTCGCGCTCGCCATGGAAGCCAAGTATTCCAAGGACGAGATCCTGACGATCTATCTCAATCGCGCGTATCTCGGTGCGGGCACGCGTGGCTTCGAGGCCGCGGCCCAGCGGTATTTCGGCAAGTCGGCCAACGACGTAAGCCCAGCGGAAGCCGCGATGCTGGCAGGCCTTCTGGTGGCACCCACCCGATATGCGCCCACCAACGATATCGAGCGCAGCCAGAACCGCGCCAATGTCATCGTCGGGCTCATGGAGCGTGAGGGCTATCTCACCCAGGCCGAAGCCGATGCCGCGCGGGCCAATCCCGCCGAGCTGTCGGCCGCGGCCGAGGCACGCGCGGGGGGCTACTTCGCCGATTGGGTCATGGGCGACGCGCCCGACTTCCTGACCTCCAAGACGACCGAGGACGTGATTCTCAGCACGACCTTCGACCCCCGGATCCAGCGCGCCGCGGAATCCGCCCTGCGGGAGATCTTCGAGACGAAGGTCAGCCCCGAATCCAAGGCGCAGGCCGCAATCGTGGTGATGAGCGCCGACGGCGCCGTGCGCGCCATGGTGGGGGGGCGCAAGTTCAAGGGCGTCGCGGGGCAGTTCAATCGCGCCGTCATGGCCAACCGTCAGACGGGATCGGCCTTCAAACCGTTCGTGTTCGCCACCGCGCTCGAATTTGGGTTCACGCCCGACGACGTGGTCCTGGACGAGCCGGTCTCGTTCGAGATCCCCGGTTCCGGCGAATGGTCGCCGTCGAACTATACGCGCGATTTCGCGGGCCCGATGACCATGGCCACCGCTTTGGAGCAAAGCCGCAACGTGCCGGCCGTCAAGATATCCGAAGCCGTGGGGCGCGAGAGCGTGCGGCAGGTGGCGTCCGATTTCGGCATCACCTCGGATCTCGCGGATGGTCCGGCGCTGGCCCTCGGCGTGTCCGAATCGACATTGCTGGAAATGACGGGTGCCTATGCCGGAATCCTCAACGGAGGCACTTCGGTGCAGCCCTACGGGCTTCGGGAATTGCGGCTTCAGGCCAGTGACGAACCGCTCATCGGTCAGGCCGGCGGTCTGGGCGAGCGGGTCATCACCGAACGGGCCGCGCGCGAACTCACCTGGATGATGAACCAGGTGATCGAAAACGGCACCGGTCAGCGCGCCAAGCTTCCGGGACGCGAGGCCGCCGGCAAGACCGGCACCACGCAAGCGGCGCGCGATGCCTGGTTCCTTGGCTTCACCGCCGATTACGTGACTGGCGTCTGGATGGGCTACGACGACAACACGCCGCTGACGGGCGTGACGGGCGGCGGCCTGCCCGCCGAGATCTGGCGCGAGACCATGATCCGCGTGCATGAAGGCCTGCCTGCGCATCCGCTGCCCATGATCGTACCGCAGGGACGCACGACCGATCCGCAGATTGCAGCCCCCGCACCGCAATACGACGGTCAGGTCACCGGCGCGCAGAGCGGCGAGCCGCGCAAGATCGGACCCGCCCCGCAACCGAGCGTCGGCGACGTCATCAACGACGTGATCGGTCGGATCTTCGGAAACTGAGAGGGATCGACCCGGCCTCGAATGTTTCGCGCGCGAAACGTCGAGACCGGGTCCGGGTCAGATATTGTCGCGGAACGCCGCGAAGACGGCTTCGTAGACATCGCGTTTGAAGGGCACGATCTGCTCCAGAAGCTCGTCCGGCTGGACCCAGCTCCAGGCGCTGAATTCGGGATGATCGGTCGCAATATCGATATCGTCGTCACGACCCTTGAACCTGAACAGGAACCATTTCTGCTCCTGCCCGCGATACTTGCCACCCCAGACCTTGCCCAGAAGCTCGTCCGGGAGATCGTATCGGATCCAGTCGTCGGTCACGGCCTCGACCGTCACGAGTTCGGCGGGCACGCCAGTTTCCTCTTCAAGCTCACGAAGGGCCGCGGCACGGGGATCCTCACCGGCATCGATCCCGCCTTGCGGCATCTGCCAGGCCCCCCCGGCATGGTCGATCCGCTGGCCCGCGAAGACATGGCCGTCGGCATTGACGAGAACCACGCCCGCGCAGGGCCTGTAGGGTAGATCGGAGGCGCTCATGCTCACTGACCGTCGGTCCGCATCGCGGAGAGCCCCTTGAGGATGTCGATCGCATAGGCGAGCTGGTAATCCTCGTCGCGGAGCGCCGCGGATTCCTCGGCGGCTTCCTGTTCCTCGCGGATGATCCGCTGCTCGTCCTCGTCGAGCGAGTCGTTCTCGAGCGCGCCGCGCAGATCCGCCTCGGAGCGGCTGAAGGGCGACCGTGCGTCGTCTTCCTCCTCCTCGGAATTGGGATCGACGGGCGGCTGCTGCACCACGATGTCGGGCGAGACGCCCAGCGCCTGGATCGACCGCCCCGAAGGCGTATAGTAGCGTGCGGTCGTCAGGCGCATCGCACCCTCGCCCCTGAGCGGCATGACGGTCTGGACCGAGCCCTTGCCGAAACTCTTGGTGCCGATCACGATCGCGCGGCGATGATCCTGGAGCGCACCGGCAACGATTTCGGATGCGCTGGCCGATCCGCCATTGATGAGAACGACGATCGGCTTGCCTTCGGCAAGATCCCCCTCGGTCGCGTTGAAGCGGTCGCTGTCCTCCATCGCGCGGCCGCGCGTCGAGACGATCTCTCCCTCATCGAGGAAGGCATCGCTGACCTCGATCGCCTGGTTCAGCAACCCGCCGGGATTGTTGCGCAGGTCGATGACGAAGCCGTTGACGTTCTCCATGCCGCCCGCGGCCTCGACCTGTTCGCGAAGCTGCTCCTCGAGCTTTTCATAGGTCTGGTCGCTGAACGTGATGACGCGCAGCACGACGGTGTCGCCCTCGATCCGGGATCGCACGGCCGTGAGTTCGATCGTGTCGCGGATGATCGAGACATCGAAGGGTTCGTCGACGCCCTCGCGCACCACGGTGACCATGATCTCGGAGCCGACCGGCCCGCGCATCAGATCCACCGCGTCGTCGAGCGTCAGGCCGAGGAGCGATTCGCCATCGACATGGGTAATGAAGTCGCCCGCCATGATGCCCGCGTCGTCGGCCGGCGTGCCGTCCATCGGCGACACGACCTTGATGAAACCTTCCTCCTGCGTGACCTCGATGCCGAGGCCGCCGAATTCCCCACGGGTCTGCGTCCGCATCCGGTCCGCGTCGTCGGGCGAAAGATAGCTCGAATGCGGGTCGAGCGAGGTCAGCATCCCGTTGATCGCGGCCTCGATCAGCTCGCTCTCGTCGACCTCGGTCACGTACTGGGCGCGGATCCGTTCGAAAATGTCGCCGAAGAGGTCGAGCTGCTCGTAGACGCTCGAGCGGTTCTCGTTCTCCTGTGCGAGGAGCGGTCCCGCGATCTGCGTGGTCAGGAGAACCCCGGCCGTCACTCCGCCGATGGCGGCCATTGCGAATTTCTTCATGAGCCTCGTCCTATTCCTGCGCTGCGGCGCGGCCTGTCGCCGGATCGTCCTGCTCCCGACCGTCGGGAGCGATGCCTGCGGTCGAAGGGCCGGACATGTCGATCGATGTCGCCCGACGCACCCTTATACCCATCGTGACGCGCCAAGAACCACCCGTTTGACCCGGAAAGGCTCAAGGAGCATCACATTCTTGTCGCGATTCCGTGCCCGGACGCCCCTGGTTCGGAAAGCCTCGAAGCGGCGGCTCCGTTCGCTCATGCCTCGATCAGGCTCCGCCCGGTCATCTCCTCGGGTTGCGGCAGGCCCATGAGGTCGAGCAGCGTCGGCGCGAGATCGGCGAGCCGCCCATCCCTCAGCCGCGCATTCTCGGGGCCGCCGACGAGGATTGCCGGAACGAGGTTGAGGGTATGCGACGTATGCGGCCCGCCCGTCGCCGGATCGACCATCGTCTCGCAATTGCCGTGATCGGCGGTCACGATCATCGCTCCACCGGCTTCTCTCAATGCTTCCAGAACACGGCCAAGACCGCGATCCACCGCCTCGCAGGCCGCGATCGCCGCGTCGAGATCGCCGGTATGCCCCACCATGTCGGGATTGGCATAATTGCACACGATCAGGTCGTATCCCGCCTCGATCGCCTCGACGAAGCGGTCGGTCACCTCGACGGACGACATCTCGGGCTGCAGGTCGTAGGTCGCGACCGACGGCGATTTCGGCATCGCGCGATCCTCGCCTTCCTCCGGGTCTTCCTTGCCGCCGTTGAGAAAGAACGTGACGTGGGGATATTTCTCGGTCTCGGCCACGCGGAACTGCCTGAGACCCTGCTTCGCCACCCACTCTCCGAGCGTATTGACGAGCTTGCGCTTCGGAAAGACCGTCTTGAACCAGGCATTGTGGCGGTCGCTGTATTCCACCATGCCAAGGCGCGCGGCGAGTGCCGGACGACCATCCACATCGAAACCCGCGAAATCGGGATCGGCGATCGCCGCAAGGATCTCGCGCGCGCGGTCCGCGCGGAAGTTCAGGCAGAACAGTCCGTCATCCACTGACATCCCGCTGTAGTCGCCGATCACCGTCGCCGGGACGAATTCGTCGGTCTTGCCGGCGTCGTAGGATTGTTCGACGGCGTTCTGGGCGGTCTCGGCCCGTCCGCCCCCGGCCGCGACCATGGCGCGATAAGCCGTCTCGACCCGTTCCCAGCGATTGTCTCGGTCCATCGCATAGTATCGCCCGGTCACGGTGCCGATCCGTGCGGCGTCGGGAAGGCCTTGCTCCAGCGTCTCGAGAAAGCCTAGCGCCGATTTCGGAGCGACATCGCGCCCGTCGGTCACCACATGGATGACGACGGGCACGCCTGCATCCGCGATGATGTGGGCAGCGGACAGAATATGGTCAAGATGCCCATGGACCCCGCCATCGGACACCACACCCATGAGATGCGCGGTCCCGCCCGTCTCGGAAAGGGTCGAGATGAAGCTCTGAAGGGCCTCGTTCGACGCGAAGCTGCCATTCTCAATCGCAAGGTCGATCTGGCCGAGATCCATCGCCACGACCCGGCCTGCGCCGATATTGGTGTGGCCGACCTCGGAATTGCCCATCTGGCCCTTCGGCAGACCGACATCGGGCCCGTGCGTGACGAGACGGGCAACCGGCCCATGATCGCGGATCGCGTCGAAATTGGGCGTGTCGGCCAAGGCGGGGGCGTTGGCCTCGCGCGTGTCGCTCGCCCCCCATCCATCGAGGATGCAAAGGACGACCGGTTTCGGTGCGGGCATCTGGAAGGACCTTTCCACGGCGTTCGTTCTGCCGGACCCTAACGCCGCAGATCGCAGTGTCAAAGCGTCCTAGTCCCGATGATAGGGAGATCCCGACAGGATCGATGCCGCGCGGTAGAGCTGTTCGGTCAGCATCACACGGGCGAGCATGTGGGGCCACACCATGCGCCCGAGAGAGAGAAGCTGATCGGCGCCATCGCGAAATTCGGGATGCAGGCCGTCGGCACCTCCTATGACGAACGCGGCCGATGGCCGCCCTTCATCGCGCCAGCGCGAGATCGTCTGGGCAAGATCGGGTGATGTGAGGTTCTTGCCGCGTTCGTCCAGTGCGCAGATCAACGCGCCGTCCGGAACGGCGCGGCGCAGCGCATCGGCTTCGGCTGCGGCACCCTGAGCCTTGCGGGTATCGATCTCGATTTCATGCAAAGGGCCGAGAGACAACGGGCGACCGGTGCGGTCGAAACGGCCGCTATAATCGTCGATCAGGGCGCGCTCGGGGCCGGACCTGATCCGGCCCATCGCGACGATGTGGATCTTCACGTCGGACTCAGGCGCGCTTCGACGCCTCGTCGGATGAAAGCCACATCTTTTCGAGCTGGTAGAATTCGCGCACTTCGGGTCGGAAGACATGGACGATCACGTCGCCCGTATCGATCAGAACCCAGTCGCCGCCATCCTTCCCTTCAATCTTGGACGACCGACCGTGATCCTGTTTGAGCCTGTCGACGAGCTTCTCGCTGATCGCGGCGACCTGACGGGACGAACGCCCCGAGCAAATGATCATGAAATCGGCCATCTCGGACTTGCCGCGGAGGTCGATCTGTACGACGTCTTCGGCCTTGTCGTCGTCCAGTGATGCAAGGATATGCGCGAGAAGCGTCTCGGGCTCGAGCGCGGTTCGGTCGATCCGCGACGTCATGTGCGAATCCGATATGGCGGATGCGGCCACATTCTGGATGAGAGACAGGACATTGTCCTCCTTGACGATGCGCCGTCATGCCACGACGCGGGCATGGAACCAAAATAGGCATTCATGACACCGATGCCAACCGTCAAGAATGCGGTCCGCCGAGCGGATCGTTTACCTCCCGCCCGCGTCGAAAATGCATCGCCCTGTGCAAAACTTCGCCCGAGGACCAAATCGGGGTCGTTCCGCGCTAGACTGTCTTTCGTAGGCGCGTCCATCCGGCCGTCGCCATGCCGTGGAAAGGAACGGGCTGATGGCAACGATCCTCGGGCCGCGGTTGGATTGGAAGGTGTGGTGGCGCGCGATCAGGGGCGTGGTGCTGGGCCTCAACGACAACAATCTCGCGCTGATCTCGGCGGGCGTCGCCTTTTACGGAATGCTTGCGATCTTTCCGACGGTTGCGGCGATCATCGCCATCTGGGGCTTCGTCGCCAATCCAGTAGAGGTTGCCGACCAGCTCGACCTGCTGAGGGGATTTCTGCCGAACGATGCATTCTCAATCCTCGAAACGCAGGTCACCTCGCTCATCAACGCGAATTCAAGCACGCTCGGCTGGACTACGATCATATCGCTCGCAACGGCCCTCTGGTCCTCCCGGGCCGGGGTCGCGGCGCTTATTCGCGGGTTGAACGCGATTTACGGAGAGAAGAACCGCGCTGGCGTGCGGCAGATCGCCGCGGCATTCGGTGTGACCTTCCTGCTGATCGGCGTTGCGCTGATCGCGCTGATTTGTGTCGTCATACTTCCGATCGTCCTCGCCATCCTACCGCTCGGGCCCATAACCGTGCTGCTTCTGGCATCGGTCCGCTGGCTCGTCGCGATCCTCGTCGTAGTGGCGGCGCTGGGGGTAATCTATCGCTTCGGGCCGAACCGCAGGTGGGCCCGAACCGGTTGGCTGACCCCCGGAGCGATCGTCGCAATCGTGATCTGGGGCCTGATTTCGTATGGCTTTTCCTACTACATCGGGAATTTCGGAAACTACAATCGGGTCTACGGAGCGCTCGGGGCGGTAATCGCCTTGCTCATGTGGCTTTACCTCAGCGCATTTTCGGTCCTTCTCGGAGCTTCGCTCAACGCCGAACTCGAGCTCCGCTCGCGCGACGACAGTACGGTAGGACGCGAACGCCCTCCGGGGGCGCGCGAGGCGGTCGTCGCCGACCGGATCCTCGATGATTAAAGCAGTGGACGAGGCTTCGACGATGCGCTGTCGTCCATCATCGCAATCTCGCGCAACGTCTCGCGATCGTTGATCCGCAGCAAGCCTTCTGACCAGGTCGCAAGGTTCCGCTCGCGCAATTTGGCTAGCGTCTTGTTGGTATGGACCAGCGAAAGACCCAGCGCGTCTGCCAGATCCTGCTGCCGGAAAGGAAAGGTCAGGATGCCGTTCTCGACGAGCCTCAGCTCGCGCGCACGGTCATGGATATGGACGAGCGCCCAGGAAATCCGCTCGAGCGCAGACCGCTGACCGACCGTCGTCAGAGCTTCTCCAAGGAAGTGCTCTTCCTTGCAGACGAGCCACGTCAGATCGAAGCCACGTTCGGGGTGCGCACGGAAGAGCTTCCAAAGTTCGGAACGTCGAAAGACGCACAAGGTCATCTCTGTCGTGGCTTCGACGGAGTAGCTGAGCCCGTCAAGAAGCGCGCCCTGAACCCCGACCAGATCGCCCGGCATGATGAAGTTCGTCACCTGCCGACGACCGTCCGAAAGCGTCTTGTAACGCAGCCCCATGCCACGCAGGACGGTGAACAATTGCGGGCTTTTCGATTGCTCGATCATGATAGGAGTGCCCGCTGCCACGTCGAGCTCACCGGCCTTGAACTGGGAGATGAATGCAAGCTCGTCCTCCCTAAGGTTCTCGAAGCAGGGCATTGCGCGCAGGGGGCAGTCCCGACAATCTGTAGCCATACGAAAATCCTTGGGCGCCATGTCACAGTTTAATCGAGGCGGTTGCCAAATCTGCTATCCGGCATATACGGCGATCGCTTCTCGATGTGTTCAAAGATTTAGGCCGATGACACGCATTCTCATTGTCGAAAAGTCTCCGTTCGTCGCAACGGATATTCACGAGACGGTGGAAACCGAATTTCCGGGTCTCGACGCCGTCACGGTCGGTTCGATCGAGGCTGCTGAGGAGGTTCTCTCCAAACCGGACCATATCGAGCTCTGCATCGTGTCAGGGACAACGACGCGCGAGCGCATGATGCGGCTCGCGCGTGCGCTTGACGAACGCGGCGTGGGGAGCGTGACCATTTCCGACGAAGAGGTGGAGAGCTCAATCTTTCCGCAGCCGAGCGTCCACATCACCCGGCCTTTTACCTCGGACATGTTGATTGCCGCCTTGCGGCAGGTCAGTTCCGACGACCGAATGCGCGGGCGGCGGTCAATCCGATGACAAAAGCCTGGGCGATGCTTGCAGTGGTCATTACGGTAGACGGCCCTCTGGGCGGAACGGTCCCGATCGTCGGATCTGCCATGGCTGCAGCCTGATGTCGGGGTACGATGCGCGGCGGTATCCGGGCGATGACCAGCACAATCAATCCTAGGACGAAGAACGCTCCACCCACGATAAGGTTCGCATTCATCGCGCCATAGCTGTCGGCAAGAGAAATCCAGATAGCCGCGCCGAAGAAGATGACGCCAATCAAGATCAGAATCGTGCCAAGCGTGCCGTAAACGGCCCGCCTGGCAAACATCTTCGCGGTAAGCTGCGCGCGGAGGATGTAGTTCGCGAACATCAGCGGCGGGTCATAAAGCCGACAATGACACCTACCAGCGCGGCAATGCCAAGTGCGGTAGTCGGGTTCTGCTGAACGTATGCCTCGACCTCGTCCATCTTTTCTTCGGCATGTCCGCGCATTTCGTTCGCACGATGTTCAGCATCGGCTCGGACGGAGTTCACCCTACGACGCGCCTCATCAGCATAGGTACGCCCCTTGGCACGACCCATCTCCGAGATGGTCTCCGTCAGGCGGGCAATATCGGTCTTCAGGAGCTCGATCTGACGCGACAGGTCCTCGGTCGAGGGATTCGGGGAATTCGGCTTCGTTGTCTCAACCATCTGGGTTCCTTTCAGTCGCGATGTCTCAGACCGGACAATCTCCGGCAGGGTCAAAAAGTTCCGGGCAAGATGGCCGTCTGGTCAGTCCATCTTGGCGACACGTTCGTCGCCATCTATGGCAAGACTCGACGGCAATACGTCGTTCTTCCGCTTACCTTCTACGCGCTGCTTGCTGACAAGCGCGAATACAAGAAAAGCCAACATAGTGAACAGGGCCAGCAACGGGATAAGCCATGCGAAATCCATCGACGCAACTCCTCTACGACACGACCTAACGGATTTGGACCAGCAGGGTTCCGGAACCTGTAGCAGAGATTCGGGTTTCGCCAATTGAAGAGGAGATATTCGATGGCATGGTCCGCACGTAGACTACTCGAAGCCAAAGCTCAGACCGAAGAGGCCGCCTTTCCAGTCCGTCAGCTCTATTTCATGCCGGAAACATGGAAGCTTAGATACGCGATCCTCGATCTTGGGGGATGGTTTCACGCCGACGAGGTCTTGGTCAGC
Organism: Palleronia sp. LCG004; assembly: GCF_032931615.1. Taxonomy (NCBI): domain Bacteria; kingdom Pseudomonadati; phylum Pseudomonadota; class Alphaproteobacteria; order Rhodobacterales; family Roseobacteraceae; genus Palleronia; species Palleronia sp. LCG004. The sequence continues at coordinate 2,739,251 of NZ_CP136759.1, read as the reverse complement.
GTGGACCGTTTCGGATTGCCCACCGAGGATGGATGGCCCCTCGCCATGGCCCGGGAAGAGCTCGACAGTGCACCCAAGGTAGAGGATACCGGAAGCGATACCACGTCCCTGCCCCCACTTATTGTGGGTCCTTTCGGCAATACGTTCTCGCCGTTGATGTTCGCGGCGGTCCAAGCCGACATGACGATCCCCGACGAAACCGCTGCGGACGACCAGGCCCATTCTCCGGACGGGTCCGGGCGCGTCCTTTACATGGAGAAGGTGACGGAATGGCTTGGGATAGATGCCTTCGGTGATGCCGGATCCCTTGGCCGGATCGAAGACCTCGAACTGGATGACACCCTGACCTTCACTCATGCCCTTCTCGACGATGGATCCAGGATCGACCTGTCCCGCTATCGTCGGACGGCGGATCAGGGCCACGCCCTGTTCGATCAGTAGGGCGCGTCGCGTTCTACCGCTTCGATCTGATCGCGCCGCTCCGTTGCGGCGCGTGCGGCATTGACCAGCGCGCGAAAGATCGCACGCTGACGATGTGCGTAAAACAGATGTTCGGGGTGCCACTGAATTCCGAGCGCGAACGGTGCCTCTATCCTTTCGATCGACTGGATCATCCCACCGGAATCACGCGCGGCCACTCTGAGACCTCGGCCGAGCGTCGAGACAGATTGGGAATGCAACGCGTTGACCCGCATCGGTGCGGTCCCTGCCTGACGTGCAAGCAGCGTGCCGGGCAGGATGTCGATCCGCTTCTTCGGAAGAATGGTCCAGTGCCGATCGCTCTTCTCGTAGGTCGCGTACGCATCCTGCTCAAGCCGCCCGCCCAGCGCGACATTGATCATCTGCGAGCCGCGACAGATCCCGAGGACCGGCATCCGGCGTTCCAGCGCATGGGTGACGAGCGACCTCTCCATGGCATCGCGATCCGGGTCGAAATGTGCTGACGACACGATCTGACCACCGTAGAGGTCAGGTGAGATGTCGTCTCCCCCGCCGATGATGATGCCGTCGACATCGTCAAGATCGGCCGGCTTGCCCGCCACCCAGCGCAAGCCCCTGCCGCCGGCGAGCCATAGATTGAAGGCAACGAGCGGAAAGATCCGCCAGCCCGACTTTCGTGAGGTCGTCACGCCGATGAGTGGTCGCCTCATGGGAAGACCCCAGAGGACCGGATGACGTCTCCGGAGGTACTGGCCCACCCCCCTGGAACGTGCAGATGTCTGCGATAATCCCGCCACGCTTCCCGGAGCGATCCAAGCAGCTCGTGATCTGCTGCCACGCGTTCAACAGCACACCATCGGCTCCATTCAAGGGAGATCGACCAGTCGGGATCGTCGATCCGGCAATCTGGGAGACGGTAATGCCAAGCCGGGCGTGCCGATTTTTGCGCCATCTCGGGTACTGCATCGACGACGGCATCTTCGTCCAGATGTTTCAGGATCGGAAGTAGATCCAGGGCATGGTTCCGGCTTGGGGCATGTTCAAGGTACACCTTCAGCAGGTCGTCGATGGACCATCCATCCGCCTCTGGCGAGGCGAGCGCATCGACGAGATCCGCTGGATAAGGATTTACGAAGGGCAGGATGCGCCGCGCGGGGTCGATCCCCATTTCGGATCGTAGCCAATCCTCGATAAGGGCGAACGCCTGCACGACGGGGAGAATGTCCGAGATGTTCGTCCCGGTCAACGCGACATTGAGATGAACGCCGAAGCCGAGCGCGATGCCGTTCTGAGTTCCGATCGCACCGGCCCCTGCAAGCGCCGCGTTGAGGCGTTCGAGATCCGCGAACCTGGCAGGACGGAGCGGCTCGGTGATGTATTCGACCGGAATGACCGCACGCCCGATGTCGAGCCCGATGCGCTTTGCCCCTGAATCCGACCAGTCCCGCAGCGCCGTATCGAGAAGGACCTCTATACGGCCGAGCGCAGTTTGCTCGATCTCCCATTCGTAATCGGAGGTCTGGTTCGGCGTTCCGCCAAGCGTTTGGGCCACGAGATGCGCGACATCCCTTTCGGTCATACCAGCGAATTCCACCTCGATCCCGACCCTGCGAAGGAGGCCGTCGCGTGTTTCATACTCGCTCAGGCGATTCTGCTGACCGCTCATGGCACCTCCTCTCAGACGAGTTCGTCGGGGATGCCGGGCAGATAGGTTCCGAATTCGCGAGCGACCTCTACATCATAAGGCAGGAGATACGTCTCGCGGTTCTCCGGCTGCCGCACCGCGTCGATTTCAGCAAGGTCGCGGATCTGCGGTACGAGAGGGGCATCAAAGTCGGGCTGACGGTCCCGACACCAGTGGCCCAGCGCCCGGCCAAGTGCGTGTCTTGCAAATTCCTCGTCCTCGACGAGCACTCCAGCCTCGGTATCCCAGTGCAGCGAGCGGCTGTTCATGTTGGCCGAAGAAACAAGCACCGATCGCCGGTCGAAGATAGCGAGTTTCGCGTGGACATAGATCAAAGGCGACCCATGAAAGCATGCGCGTGTATCGCGTTTGTCGAGCGGCGCTTCGCGGGGCTGGGCGGGTGATGCGAAGAAGGCGCGGCCCCCGAACGCCTCATTCACCTTGTCGACGCAAGCGGCCTGGAGATATTCGCCGAACCGCGCATCTACCTTCGTGCGATTGTCGAAGGCTACGTCTTCGGGCGCGGCAGGGAGGATGAAGAGCACCTCGAGATCGGGATCGGCCCGCCCGGCCTCGGCGATAATCTCCGCGAGCGCTTGATCGCGGAAGAACTGCGTCTCGAAATACAGGAGCTTTCGTGCGCTTCTGACCCCTTCGACCAGTGCGTCGTTTAACCCGGAGCAAGTCGGTTCGGGCCCGAAGGCAACGACTGGATCCTCGCGTCCGACCGACATCGTCAGCCGCAATCCGTCACGCTGTTCGGGTGGGGGGGCCTTTGCGCGACTGGCTTCCGAGAAACGCCTGAGATGGGCCTCGGCTGCCTCGGCGACGGGACCTTCGATCATGAGCTGGATGTCGTGCCACGTCTCTTCGCCCGGGCGATGGTGACGAGGTGTATCATAGCGACGCGGATTGAGGTCGAGACCGCCGATATAGAGGATCCGACCATCGATCACGGCAAGTTTTTGATGGTGAGATACGGGATGCAGAGGAAACGGTCCCCCCGCATACTGCTCTACGAAACCGTCGTCGTTGAGCTTCAGCCACGAAGTAAGGCCCGGCAAGTCCCGGAAACGCGCATGGCGAATTGCCGGATCAAGGTCATTCAGGATCTCGCGGATCTCGGTAAGTTCGCTGCGGACGCGGGGCCAGAGCATGCTCGCGGTCATCCATCCGACACGCGCAGGGTGCATGTCCGCGCGGACCTGCAGGCGCTTGCCCGCATCGCCCGCAAGCTCGGCGATCGCACAGGTCTTGCGAATCGAGGCCCATGTCAACTCATGCATCTCGGGCGAAACGATCGGATCGAAGTCCGACAAGGTCAGATCGATATCGATCCCCTTGCGGAGCAAATGAACCATGAAGTCGACCCAATCATCACCGATCTCGCACGCTTCTTCGGACCTCAGCTTGGTCATCGGATCGAAGATCCGGAAGCCCATCACGATGCGATCCGACGCGCCAAGAGCCGCACGCTCGAACGCCGGATAGGCTTCCTCAGCTGTCAGAAGCAGTTGCGGCGTCATAATTCATCCGTGAAATTGCTGGTCCGGAAACTCAACGTGACGGCATAAAGATCGTCGCTTCGATGAATTTCGATCTCTCCGTCAAGCTGCATCACGAAAGCGGTCATGAGCTGGCTTCCAAGACCCGAGGACATGCCGTCTGCTTCCTCGTTCACGGGCCGGCCGAGCGAGTTCGCGCATCTCACGTCGACGACCCCGTCGGTTTCGGTAAGCTTGAGTTCGATCCAAGGGCTGTCGGATCCTTCCGGCGTGCCGACATATTTCAATGCATTGGTGAGCGCTTCCGTAACAAGGAGCGAAAGCGGTACTGCCTGATCGGGGTAGAGCGCAACATGATCGACATCTATGGCGAAATCGACACCCTGATTGGCAAGATCGGACATGTCCGCGATCTGGTCGACAAGGTCCGATATCAGCTGGGCACTGTCGACACGCGACAGCACGTCCGCACGATAGAGATTACGATGGATCGTCGCGAGACCGAGAACGCGATCCTGGAGTCGTCGAAGCAGCGCCTTGATCTCGCTGGAGTTCGTTTTCCGCATCTGCATGTTCATCATCGAGGAGATGAGTTGCAGATTGTTCTTTACGCGGTGATGGACCTCCTTCAGCAGTACGTCCTTCTCATGCAGGCTGTTTTCCAGATCGGCCTCGTCTCTCACGATCCGTTCGGTCAACTGCTCGAAGGACTCGACGACCTCACGCAATTCGCTGGGCAGGGATCCAGGGTCCGGATACGGCAGAATTCGCCGGGTTGTGGTGAAGGCGCGGATCCTGAGACGCAAACGCCTAATGTGGCGCACGACGAGACGATGCACCGCGAAATACGCAACCCCGATACTGACGAGCCACATGAGAAGCGGAAAGAGGATAGCACTTGCCGCGGTCAGACCACCCGTTCGCACGGCCGAGGCACGCCAGATCGACAGCGCGTAGATCTCGTTCGGGATCATCGGCGCAATCGTGTAGATCACCTGTTCCCCCGAATGAGAGGTCGCCTGGAAATCCAAGGGCTCGTCGCCGAGAAGGTCGACGATGGCCCGGTCATTCGGCAGAAAGGTTTCGAGATCGGAAATCGCATCGGACTTCAGAAGGCTGAGCACATCCCCCGATCGGGATAGCGTCATCGTCCCGAGAGGCTGGATCGCATTCCGCTCTTCGGGCTGCAGACGCAGCGGCTGCTGAGGCACCGAAAGTGCGACATACCCGACTGTCTCCCCGCCGACACTGACCGGCTGGATAACGCTGACAACAGGTCGACGACTGATGACGCCATTAACCGACGCAAAGAATGTCGTCCGCTCCTCCAGAAAACGCTGCCAGATCGGGAGTTGGGAAATATCGGTGCCGACACCCGACGATCCACAGGTGACGATCCCGCCTGCATTGATATAGCCAGCGAAGGAAATGTTGGCAAAACGCTCGGCGAAGTCGTCCATCCGCAGCGAGCAATCGTCAACGTCATCGACAATCGATGGCAGGAGATCCGCGGCGATCTCGGCTGCGCCGCGTAGTTGAACGAGCGCTTCACGTTCCTCGTTGACGGCGTTGATCGTCGCTCCGATCAAAGCCGACCGCGCCACCGTGTTGGCATTGTCGATAACGCGATAGGTCTGAACCATTGCGATGACGCCGATCGGAAGGAGCGCCAACCCCAGGAGCGCGACGAGGCGTATGTCGAGCCGGTCGAGACCGTCGATTCCTCGTCCACCCGGCAGCATGCGTCAGCTCTGCCGGGAGGAAGAGGTCGAAATCACCGAGTCGTTCGTGGTGTCGCGGATGACCGGATCCTCGTTCGGATCGAGACCCATGAGTTCGGCAAGCTTCCGGCGACCGCGGTTTGCGCGGCTCTTGATCGTGCCGACCGCGACGCCGCACATGTCCGCCGCCTCTTCGTAGGCAAAGCCAGAAGCACCAACCAGCATAAGAGCCTCACGCTGCTCGTCGGGAAGCTTCTCGAATGCCTTCCGGAAATCATTCATCGCAAGGCGGCCATCATGATGCGGCTTTTCAGACAACCCGGCTGCCATGATCCCGTCGACATCTGCGACTTCACGCTTTGCCTTCCGGCGGATCGAATAGAAAGCGTTTCGCTGGATCGTAAAGAGCCAAGCCCTGAGGTTCGTGCCGGGCTGGAACTTGTCCATGTTCTTCCAAGCCTTCTCGATCGTGTCCTGAACAAGATCGTCGGCAGCCGCAGAGTTGCGCGTCAGCGACATTGCGAATGCGCGAAGCGCGCCCAGATGATCGACCAGCTCGTCGCGCGGGTCTCTGACTTCATTCATCAACTGCGTTCCTGCGGCTCGTTGCCATTATCGGCTGACTTAAGGTCGTCGAGCAGCTTTTTGAACCTGTCCGGAATTTCCCTGGAGCTGTCCTGCTGATACACGCGGCGCAGATTCTCGTCGATCTGGCGCTTGACATTGGACGTTTTCTTCTCGGATGTCATGAGTTAACAAGATGCCTGCTGGTCTGGTGAATCCGGCCGTTCAGTTGGAACAAACGCCAAGTCTGTGCAGTTGTTCCGGAGAAATTCAGGGACACTATCGAATGACAGCACAAAAAAAGGCTGCCGATCTGTCGGACATGATCGGACCGGAGCTCGCCTACCTTCGTCGCTATGCTCGAGCCTTGACGGGTTCGCAGGGGACCGGGGATAATTATGCCGCGGCGACGCTCGAGGCTATCCTTCAGGACCCTTCTATATTCCAACGTGACATCGAGCCGAAAGTTGCGCTCTTCAACGCATTTCATCGGATCTGGTCGACGGCCGGCGCGCCAACTGCCGATACCGAGGATCCGCGCTCCCGGATGGAGAGTGCCGCACTCGACCATATGGCGGGACTTACGAACAACACGCGTGAGGCGCTCCTCCTGTCCACGATCGAAGGTTTCAGTTACGAAGAGGTCGGCACGATCATGGGTATCGATGCTGACGAAGCCTCGAGCTTGGTTGACATCGCCATCGCCGAAATGGAAAAATCCATGTCCGGTCGTGTGATGATTATCGAGGACGAAGCGATCATCGCGATGGACATCCATTCCATCGTTTCGGAGATGGGCCACAACATCACCGGGATCGCACGTACCCGCGCATCCGCCGTCGATCTTGGCGCGAAGGAAAAACCTGACCTCATCCTTGCCGACATCCAGCTCGCCGACAATTCCAGCGGGATCGATGCGGTCAACGATCTTCTGGGACAGTTCGGCGACATACCCGTGATCTTCATCACCGCCTTCCCCGAGCGGTTGTTGACTGGCGACAAACCGGAGCCGGCCTTCCTCATTGCCAAGCCCTACTCCGAAGAGCAGGTCCGCTCGGCAGTCAGTCAGGCGATGTTTTTCGCAAGCACAGAGTCGCTTAAGTCCTGAGCCTCCGAATTGGATCGGACGATTTGCGACCCTTCACCATACCGGTGGAGGGTTGCTTCGTTTGGAAGATTTCATTCTCGAATGAGGCTTACATAGCGATATTTCCGTCCATGGCTTCGGCAAGAACCTTGCCCGTTACCGGACTAAGCGTGAAGCCTTGGTATCCATGTCCAAAACTCATCCGAAGTCGGTCATGCAGAGGTGCCTGACGGAAGAGCAGCAGCATATGCGGCCAGACCGGCCTGGTCCCCGACCACTGACCGTTCGCCTAAGGTGGCTTGACCATCATGAGGGTTCGAACGGCACGAATTCCGCGACCGATCTGCTGCTTACGGGATACTCCGTCGCACCGGAACAAATTTGCTTCGGTTGTCATCCGCAGCACCGCTTCCATCTGTGATATCACTACAATCGTCTCGACATTGACGAGACGCCGACGCAATCCATGCTCTCTGTAGGAGATCATGTGATGGCTCATCTTCCGAACCATCGGGACACGAAATTCGAGCCGACCCAACAAATCCGGGGACTATGGATCCAGGTAGCGCCAACCTGCGCCGCGCCGATATTGGCCGCATGCCATCCATATCCGCGCGAAAGATTCGTTGCGTCATCTGTTCAGTTCGGCCGCCGCGAACCTCGAAGAGGCGGGCTTGGGCCGCAATAAGTTCACCCGGTGCGCTGGACCACTAGGAGCCCTGCCCGTGAATCGCCCCAGCGAGTCCTTTTCGACGGCTCGGCTTCTCTAAACCGAGCGCTTGGGCGTCGAAAAAGGTATGAGGAATGTCCAGTTCCGACATCAAATGTTCCACCAGGGTGATTGCGATCTCGAACCCGCACTGATCGCGACGGACCTTTCAATACCTGTTGCGGTGGACGATGTTGTCAGTTCCAGCTGCATCAATCAGCGGGGCATGCGATGTCGTCGCTCGGCGGATAAGGGGTGCATGGATCATCAAGGCTCATCGATGTGCCAGCGTTAGGGAATGCCGCCAGCAATGCGCAGTGGCACCCCGGTACGCGAAAAGATCGTGGAGGCTCACCCCAACGCGCTCTTGTCACCGGCGGCCATCAGCCGAAGTCCCATGGCTTCCAAGGAAGTCCACAATGCTCGGGCGCTTCCGCCTGGATCAGTCCCGGATTGCCGAAGCTCGTTTCCCGGCCCGGCTAGCGACGGTCCAGCAGCGCACAATCTTAGCCTCGGCTCCGCAGGGCGAGCGTGGCACTAATACGGACCACTCCGGCCCCAAGTACTAGGATTTCGCTTGTTTCGATAAAATCCTCGAAAGCCGTTCGTTGGTTACACGATCAGGAACATCTTTCACCCTGACGGGACTTCTGCACCGCGTTCCGATCATGTTTTATCGCAGCGGCATGAGGGCCGGTTGGGGTGGGGAAAGCGGGTGCCCCGTGGAGATCTCCAATCAGAGGTCGAGAAATCCCGGTGCCTCGGCCAATGGCGGTCTGGACTTCAACTTGCTGATATCGGGTCGTGGCGTCCTGAGGTCAGGAAGGCCCGCGATGATTGTCTCGAACGTTGCGGCCATCGCAAGCAGTGCGCGATCCGCGCCGCGCCGTCCGATCAGTTGCAATCCGAATGGCAACCCGGTCTCATCGAGGCCACAGGGTATCGTTATGCACGGGTGACCCGAAAGCGTTGCCGCGTAGGCACAGGCAAGCCAGTGATAGTAGCTTTCGGTCGCGATTTCGTCGATCCGCGTCGGGTAAAGCTCGTGCCAGTCGCGCGGCGAGATCGCGACCGCCGGAGCGAGGAGCAGGTCGTGATCCTCGAACCAGACCTGCCAGCGGCGATAATAATCACCCTGATCGGTCAATGCGCGCGCGACGTCGAGCGCGGAATAGCCGAGACCCTCCTGCACATTGTCACGCACATTCGGACCGACCATGTCGGGATGATCTCGCACCTGATCATGATGCTGACCAAGGAACTGCACAGCGCGCAGCACGGCAAAGATGCGGTCGGCCCCCCTGCAATCGGGATGTGCCTGCTCGATCTCGAGAGGAATTGAGGCCAGTGCCTTGCGAAAGGCGCGGCGCACGATCCCCTCTACCGGGGCAAAACCGAAATCCTCGGTCGCAGCTATCCTGAGACGGCTGGGATCGGCACGTCCCGGAGCGGAATACCCGATCGGATCACGCACGGGGGAGGTAAAGGGATCGCGGCGATCCGGACGCGCCATGATGTCGAGCATCAGCGCTACGTCATCCACGCTCCGCGCCATCGGTCCGGAGGTCGAGAGCCATTGCGATGCGATTCCGCGCGTCTCGCCCGGAACGACGCCCGGCGAGGGACGAAATCCCACGACACCGCAGAAGGCCGCAGGATTCCTGAGCGATCCGCCGGTATCGGACCCCGTGGCCAGCGGCACCATTCCCGTGGCAAGCGCAACGGCAGATCCACCGGAGGAACCCGCTGCGCTCTTGGAGGGGTCGTAGGGATTGCCGGTCGTGCCGTAGACACGATTGCGTGTGTTGGCGCCGGCGGACCATTCCGGACAATTCGTCTTGCCGAACATGATCGCGCCTTCGGCCTTCAGACCTGCGACAATGGGATCATCCCGTTTGGCAAGATTATCTGCAAAAAGTTCTGAACCGTAAGTGGTAGGGAGCCCTGCTACGTCGATCATGTCCTTCACGCCAATGGGCAAACCGATCAGCCGGCCGGATGCCCCACGAATTAGCGATGCCTCGGCTTCCCGTGCCGCATCTAGCACCATTTCCGGATTCCATGCGCATATCGCGTTGACCGCTGGATTAACTGCTTCCGTTCGGACAATGCACGCTTCCGCAAGCTCGACGGGAGACAGTTCACGGGCATGGATGAGGGAGAGGGCTGTACGGGCGGTTAGTTCGGCGGGGTTCATTCAAGGGCCCTTTTGACTATCGGGAACGCATACGATCTCAACGAAGAGCGCCAGGATCACGGTCACGGTGGAGACGTCGAGCTATTTCGGCAAGTGCGAGATTTGGAGAAAGATCAACGGGTCGTGACAGTCCGCCTCACGCGCGAGTAATCTTCTTTTCCCCGCAATGCCAAACGTAGAACAGCCGACAATACGCCGGCTGCCCTATATAATGCGGTCGCCCTGGGCGGCCGGTGTGTCGTCTGGATCGAAGTGCCGCCGCAATCAGCGTTCGTTCGTCATTTCGATTGCCACCATGATGAGCGACAGAAGGAGACTGACGAAGAAGGCGATCTGGGCGACCCCCGCAAAGGCCGACGCGAGACCGCCGAAGCCCAGAAGGCCTGCGGTCAGCGCGACGACGAAGAAGCCGAAGGCCCAATACAACATTCTCACTCTCCGAGCGTACGTCATTTGACGTCCAACAGGGCGAGACCGAGCGGGTTCCCACAATTCGTCACGCGGAATACCCGTGTGACGAGAGTGTGACAGGCTGGCCGCTTCAGTAATCGCGCTCGTAGAAGATTCCGAGGCTCGTATTTCCGGTACTCGACGCGCCGCCTCGCACGGTGATCGAGTCGGTCAAATCGAGATTGAGATTGATCTCTGCCTCACCTCCCGATTCCACCGTCACATCCGAATACAGATTCTCCGACAGGTACTTGCCCGCTCGCAATCCGACATTGCCTTCGGCATCTGTCGTAACGTCAAGATCGTCTAGCCCGGTACGGGCCCGCAGATTCGCGATGATACCGTCGCCGCCACGGCCTGCGAGAGTGGCGACGGCCGACGCGAGTTGTGCCGCCTGAAGCGGAGAGATGTTGTCGATCGACCGACCGAAGAGAAGTCGTGACAGAACCTCGTCCTGCGGCAATTCGGGATCGGATTCGAACCGGATCACGGGTTCGCCGGCCGGCCCCTCGACCACGATGCGGATCGTCACCTCACCGGCATCGGTCTCCGCGACGAGCCGGATGAACGGCGTGAAATCACCCTGCAGTGTCACGATTCCTTCGGTCAGGACAATCCTTTGTCCCAAGAGGTCGATCCGCCCGCGAATAAGCTCGAACTGGCCGGCAGGGATAATGTTCGCCGTTGTCCCCTGCAGCCGAAGCGTGCCACCGAATTCGGAATCCAGCCCACGTCCCCGGATGAATATCTGGTTCGGTGCGCTGATCGTAATGTCGAGCGGATAGGCCGCGCCGCCTCCGCCGCCACTACCCGCATCGCTGCCATCATCGATCAGACCGGCACGGCGCAACGTCGCGCGGACGGCTGCGGATTCGTCGACATGCACGAGACCGTCCGGAATGGGCCCGGTTGCCCCCAGTCCCGTCGACGGAATCCGTATCTCCGTGGTATCCAGCGTAAGCTGGCCACCAATCGTGGCACCGCCGGTCAACGCACCGTCGACCGAAATCTGACCGTCCACTTCCGTCTGATAGAGCCGTGGATCCTCAACTACGAAATCGTCGATGGATATATCGAGACCGGCATCGAACCCGCCCGTCAGGGAGATCGGCCCGTTTACCGAGATCTGCCCGCCTTCCTGGTTCTGCGCGGTGAGGCTCAAGCGGATGGTTTCCCCACCAATCTGGGCGGTTGCGTCGACATTCTCTAGGACGAGCGGCAAAGATGGCTCGACGAGCCGCCCGTCGGCCAAACTAACCTGGCCCGACAGCGACGACAGGGCGAGGGGACCACGTACCGCCAGATCGAAATTCGCCTGCCCGCTCAGCGAGCGCGGCTCGATGAATGGATTGGCCAGTCGCAACGGCGCAGTTCCGTCAATGGAAAGGTCTGCATTGTCGAAACTCTCTGCGATCTGCCCGGTGATATCTGCCTGCATTCCTTGCGGTCCCGCCACATCCACGTCGAGCGTGAAGTTCGATCCGGCTTGGCCGGCAGACCCCGTGACCGTCACGGGCCCATCAATGCCATCCACAAACGCCCCGAGATTCGCAAGCCGCGCGTCGAAGTCGAGATCGCTCGCCCCGCCGAGCAGGGTGCCCTGCGCACTCGCATCGAGACCGGACGCATCGAGTTCGAGTGTCTGGACCTGGATCGGAGCATCGGCTCCGGAACGGCTTGCCACGAGATCGAGCTGCGTGGCACCGGAAAGAAGCTGATCGACCTCTGCGATGCCGGTGGAAAGCGACGTGCCCAGTAGATTCGCGGTCACGTCGAACTGGCTTCCGTCGACCCGCGCATTTCCCTGCGCGTCGAGTTCGAGCGCGCCGGAAAGCGGTCGGTCGACCAGCGTGCGGAATCGCGACAGATCCTCCGCATCCAGGCTAACGCGACCGTCGACGAACGGCGTCGTATCGAGGTCCGTGATCTCGGAGACCGCCGACAGCACAACGCCTGCACCCGCCCCGTCGAGCGTGACCTGCCATGCCTCCCCGGTCTCCTCGGCAAAGAGGTCGACGCGCCCCTCGCCTGACATTTCGGGAACGATCGCGCCCAGTTCCGGAAAGACGAGGGCGGCCTGGACCGCATTCTGCCCCGTTCCGTATTGTCCGTCCGCCGTGAGCGAAACCTGGGGGTTGGAAACGTTCAGGGTCTCGATGGTGATCGCGTCGCCATCCTTGGTAAGATCGGCCGCAATATCGGTCTCGCCCGAGAGAAGTCGATCGATCTCGGGTTGGCCGATGGCGATATTCGAAAGCGAGCCGCCAAGCTCGACCGTGCCGGTCGAAAAATCGAAGCGCGCCTGCCCTTGGGCGTCAATATCGACGCTGCCGGCAAGCTCCCGCCGGGCAAGCTCGGAGAAATTGCCGAGATCGTCGATTTCGACGGAGATGTTGCCCGCCCCGAGCGGTGTCGCGTCGAGGTCGCTGACGCGACCATCCGCAACGATCTCGGCACCTGCCCCGGATCCGTTGAGATCGACGACCCAGCCCTCTGCATCCTCGTCGGCGGTGAGCGTCAACGTTGCGGGCCCATTCATCGACGGGACGATCTGCGACAGATCGGGCAGACGGATCGCGAGGTCGACATCGCTGTCTCCCGGCGCGACATTGCCTTCGCCCGTCGTCGAAATCTGGGGATTCTCGATCGCAAGACGGGGTATCGCGATCCGGTCGCCATTCTTGTCGAACGTTGCCGCCAGGTCGGTCACGCCGGCCAGAAGTCTGTCGAGTTCGGGCTGGCCAATGGCGATATCCTGCATCTCACCGTCGATCTCGGCAGAGACCGTACTGGCATCGGTGCGACCTTGCCCGTTCAGGGAAATGTCGAGCGACCCACCGAGATCCCGTCCGGCAAATGGCAAAAAGAGCGAAAGGTCGCGGGCCGTGACATCGGCCGTTCCCTCGACCAACGGCGCATCCGCCTCGAGATCGGATACGGTCACGTTCGCGCCGATGTCGGTTTGTGCACCGGACGCGGTCAGATCGATATCCCACGCCTCGCCCGGATTGACGGCCTGGAACGATAGGGTGGCGGGGCCTTCGAGGACGGGATCGATCCGCCCCAGATCGTCGATCCTTGCATCGACCGACGCGCGCCCATCGTCCGACGAAAGTTGCGCCGATCCATCGAGGTCGATCGCTTCGTTGTCGAGCGTCAGCGTGCGGACCGTGAGTCCCGTTTCGTCGCGCTCGGCCGCAAGCTGCAGCACCGTCTCTCCCGTCAGAAGGGGGTCGAGATCTGAGATGCCGAGCGCCAGATCCTGTCCGGTACCGGTCAACTCTATATTGAAACCCTGATCCCTGAGGGTGGCCGACAAATCGAGATCGGCGGAAATCGATCCTGAAAGCGGGCGACCGGCAAGCGACGAGAAGACTTCCAACGTTTCTGCATCGAGCGCGACGTCGAGCGTCATTGGAACGTTCTCGCCATCCGGATCGACACTGCCCCGCCCATCGAGCGAGAATCCGGCCCCGGAGAGACGCAGAACGTCCATGGCAATATCGCCGCCGGAGGTGTAGTCCACTTCGACCCGGCCTTCGATCGCATCGCCCACGGCTTCGGCGACGGCGGGATCGTCGAAATCGAGACCGCTCGCATCGAAGTCGAAATTCGTCTCGACGGCCAGCGCATCTCCCGAACCGGAGATGATTCCGCTTCCGTCGAGCGCCACTCGCGCGATCCGCAACGTGCCCTGATCGAGTCCCTCGACGACGATCTCGCCGGTCCAGTCTTCGCCCACGCTCTCGTCGAACTGGACGTCGAGACCGACGCGTCCAACGCGAACGTCCTGTCCCACCGGCAGAACGACGGGGCCGTCATCGCCGGAAATCTCGCCCGTGACGTCGATGAGGTCCGGCACACCGTCCGCGCCGATGACCACCTGCCCCTGCAGGTCAATGGATTGCGCGGCAAGATCGAACGTGTCGAGCCGGATCGCACCGCTGTCGGCGATCGCTCCCTGGGCGCTGAGCTGGATGTCGGGCCCGAAGAAGGGTCGGTACTGCGGCGTGAAGACAGGTGCGATATCGCCGCCGATATCGACGGCGAAACCCTGTCCCTCGTCACTTTCGCTGAGTGTGACGGTTCCGTCGATCCGCGGCTCTCCGTCCGTCGCAAGCGCGATGTCGGCCGTGAAGTCGGAAAGCGGTCCCTGCCCCTCGACGCTGAGTTCGAGCGAGGGCGCGCCGGGCAGATTGATGAGCGATCCGACGATACCGCCTTCGCCCTCGTCGATCCCGAGATCGACGACGAGCTCCCGGCTTTCGCTCGAAAAGCTGCCGGCGATATTGTAGCTGCCGGTCTCGGCGTCCACGCGGTTGGCGGCGATGTCGACTTCGCCCTCACCTCCGGCGAGCGACGCCGATCCCTCGACGCTCAGCACCGCCGCCTCGCCGATTACAGGCTGTCCGAGTTCGACCCGCTCGGCGGCGATGCGCCCGATCTGGATCGAAACCGGTAGATCGGGAAGCGAGAAGGGCGTCGCCTCCGGCTCGGGGACGTCGACGCTGGTGTCGGCTTGCGGCAGACGCGGCAGCAGGATTTCCTCGGCCGTCAACTCGTCGACCGACAGCCGGCCGCGCAACAGCGCGGAGCGGTTCCAGTCGAGGACAGCATTGTTGATTGTGAGCCATGGCCCTTCGTCGTCGGAAATGACGAGCGAGGCGAGTGTCGCCCGCGAGGAAAGCGCACCTTCGAAGCCGCGGACATCGACCTGAAATCCGGGGCCCGAAAGACGATCCTCGATCAGATTCTCGAGAAAACCGCCCCCGTCGTCATCCTGAGCGGAAAGGGGCGTCACGAGCAACCCGAGAGCGAGCGCGCCACGCGTGATCCAGCGGGTGGGAGAGAGCTTTGTCACGATCAGAATGCCTGTCCGATACCGATATAGACTTCGATCCCCGACGGATCGTCGGGTCCGTCGATCGGTGCCGCGACGTCGAGCCGGATCGGGCCGATAGGCGTGAGATACCGCAGGCCGAGACCGGCACCGGAATGGCTGTTTGCATCGCTGCCGGGGGTCGCGTCGGGTCCGACGAGGCCGTAATCGGCAAAGGCGACAACCCCGATCGATTCCGTGATCTCGGTGCGGATCTCGGCCGAAAGGCCCAGATATGATGCGCCGCCTGATTCGACACCGTCGAGCGTGATGCCGAGCGACTGGTATTGCTGGCCGCGGACGCTTCCCCCGCCGCCCGAGTAGAAGCGATACTCGTTCGGGACCTGGGCGAGATCCGCGCCGACGATGCTGCCACCCTGAAGACGCCCGGCGAGCGTGACGCGCTCCTCCTGCCCGAAGCTCAGATAGCTTCGCGCGTCGAAGGTGATGCGCGTGCCATTATCGGTCTGTTCGTTGAGCCCGAGGAACGGCGTGGCGGTCAGATTGACATAGGCCCCGCCCTTGGCGTCGAGCGGTTGCTCGCGATTGTCGAAGACGGCCGTCAGCGGGAGCGTCAGCATGGAGTAGTTCCGCTCTCCCGCATCGTCCTCGACCTGGCTGAAGCGGTAGGCCAGCCCGTAGGAAATCGAGACCTCGTCGTTGACGAGCCTCTCGATCCCGAAGCCGAGCGTTCCGACATCCGAAGTGTAGTCGGGCTCGTCGAGCCGGGCGAGTTCGGCGTCGATGAAGAAGGTGTTGTGCGGAGAGAACGTCGCGGGCCGCTGGAAACGCGCGTCGAGCGAGTAGTTCGTGCCCCCCGTGCTGCCGCCGATCCCGGAGATCGAACCGTCGATGCGGAAGCGTTCCGCCCCGCCGAAGAGGTTGCGGTGAAGCCAGAACGCCGTCAGCCCGACGCCTTCGACGGTCGACACCTCCGCTCCGAAGCCGATCCGGCGCGGCGGCTGGCCGGCAAGCTGCGCGACGATGTCCATCGTGTTGCCGGGTCCGAGCGTTTCGTTCTCGATCAGCGCGACGCTCGAGAAGACCTGGGTGCGCCTGAGCCGGTCCGCGGCACCCTGCAATTCGTCGGGATCGAAAACCTCGCCGGTCGGCAGGCCCGCGATGGCGCGCAGCCGTTCCGGACGCACGGCCTCGCTGCCACGAAGGATCAGGTTCCCGAAAGTGACGCGCGGGCCTGGTGCCACATCGATGGCGACGGCAAGCGTATTCTGGTCGTGCTGCGCGATGGCGCTTTGATCGGCAATCCGGGCCTTGGCATTGCCCACGTCGCGCCAGCCGCTGACGGCGGCATTGGCCGCGTCCTCGACAAACACCGATCGCGCGGTGCCGCCGACGGCGAATTCCTCGGGAATGACCGTATCGGGCGCAAGCGGCCCGATCTCCGCACGGGAGAACCGATAGGACGGCCCCGGTGCCACCCTGACCGAGATCCGGTCGATCGCGTTCAGGCGTGCGAGCGGCGAGATTTCCGTCGCTTCGACCCCGTCCACGAG